>JBOIDR010000005.1:0-38972 GCA_050740695.1 Gammaproteobacteria bacterium
GCTCTTCGCTTCCTTCAACGGGGCGGACCCGGATCTCTTCGAGGTTCAAGACGGTCTTCTCGGACGCCGTACAACGGCAGCCCTTTCTACCTCATCCGGGGCCGGATGTCCAGGATCCGCTACATGTACCTAACCTCCTTGAGGTTCCTGGACAGGACAAAGTCGCCCTGGGGTAGTCCCTGCCCGGACTTGTTACTAGCAGCCAGTCATGTTAAATTGAAGCGACACCCCGGCAGGGATTGCCGGGGTCCAGGATGCAGGACAGCACCTGCGTCCATGTGCCCTGGATTCCGGCAATCCATGCCGGAATGACATGCTACTAGTCTATCGGGGTCCCCCGCACGCCCATGCCAACTCGCCTCGGAGCGCTGGCCGAGCACCTCGGGGCCGAGCTCTACGGGGATGCCGATGTGCTGGTTCATCGCGTCACGACCCTGGATAGCGCGGGGGGCGGCGATGTCTCGTTCCTCTTCAACCGGCGTTATCGGAAGTTCCTGGCCGTGACCGGCGCCTCCGCGGTGATCCTGGAACGTGCCGATCTGACGGCCTGTCCCGCGGCCGCGCTCGTGACCGACAACCCTTATCTCGGCTATGCGCGGGCCGCCGCCCTGCTCCATCCCGGCCCTTGTGTGGTGCCGGGGGTGCATGCCACGGCACAGGTGGGCAACGGGGCCGAGGTGGACGACAGCGCCGCCATCGGCGCCTATACGGTCGTGGGAGCGGGCGCGATCATTGGGGCATGTGCCGACCTCGGGCCCGGGTGTGTCATCGGGCCGGGGGTACGCATCGGTGCGTATACGCGCTTGGTCGCCAGGGTGACGGTGCTGGCCGAGGCCACCCTGGGCCGCCGGTGCCTCGTCCACCCCGGCACCGTGATCGGCGCGGACGGCTTCGGTCTGGCACGGGAACGCGGGGCGTGGATCAAGATCCCCCAGATCGGCAGCGTGCACATCGGGGACGACGTCGAGATCGGTGCCAACACCACCATCGACCGGGGCGCCTTGAAAGACACAGTGATCGAGGACGGGGTCAAGCTCGATAATCAGATCCAGATAGGCCATAATGTCCGCATCGGCGCGCACACCGCCGTCGCGGGCTGTGTCGGGATCGCAGGCAGCACGCGCATCGGCAAGCGTTGCACGATCGGCGGCGCCGCGGGGTTCGCGGGGCATATCGAGATCTGCGACGATGTCGTGATCGGCGGAGCGACCTCGGTGACCAAGTCGATCCGGAAACCCGGGACCTATTCGTCGGTATGGCCGGCCAGAGAGGCCCTGGAATGGCGGCGCATGGTCGGGCGCTTCAACCGTCTCGGCCGCCGCGCCGCCGGCGAACCGCCGGAGCCAACGCCCATGACTCCCGCTGCCGACGACGATTGATCCGCGGCGCGCCGGCGCCTCATCGGTGACATTCAAATTTATTCCGCGCGGCGATGTCGCTAGATACCCAGCAGATCCTCAAACGCCTCCCGCACCGCTATCCGTTTCTGCTTGTCGATCGGGTGATCGAATACAGCAGCGGCCGGTCCATCGTGGCGGTCAAAAACGTCTCTTACAACGAACCCTTCTTCCCTGGGCATTTTCCCGGCCGGCCGGTGATGCCCGGGGTCATGATCCTGGAGGCCATGGCCCAGACCACGGCCTTGCTGGCGGTTGGCTTCGAACCCGAGGGATCCCAATCCGATACCCTCTATTATCTCGTGGGGGTGGATAAGGCCCGGTTCAAGAAACCCGTGGTACCGGGTGATCAGTTGCTGATGGAGGCGCGGCTGACGCGCGAGATCCGGGGGATCTACCGCTTCGAAGCGGAGGCCAGGGTCGATGGCAAGCTGGTCGCGAGCGCGGAGATCATGGCCACGCAGGGGCCCGGCCCGCGTTGACCGACCCCCCGGCCTTGGATTGACCCCCTGGCCTTGATCGACCCCTTGCACGACCCACTGTCGTTGATCGAGCCGCAAGCGGACATCGATCCCCGCGCGGTTATCGATGCAGACGCCCACATCGCCGCCCGTGTCCATGTCGGGCCCTACTCCGTCATCGGCCCCGACGTCGAGATCGGGGAAGGTACCTGGATCGGCCCGCACGTGGTCCTGAACGGCCCGACGCGCATCGGGCGCGACAACCGGATCTATCAGTTCTGCTCTCTCGGCGACGACCCGCAGGACAAGAAATACCGCGGGGAGCGGACCTCCCTCCAGATCGGGGATCGGAACACCATCCGTGAGTATTGCACCATGAACCGCGGCACCTTGCAGGGCGGGGGCGTGACCAAGGTCGGCGATGACAACTGGATCATGGCCTATGTCCACATCGCGCACGATTGCATCATCGGAAACCGTACGGTGTTCGCGAACGGCGCCTCGCTCGCCGGTCACGTGGTGGTCGAGGACCACGCGATCCTGGGCGGCTTCACCCTGGTCCATCAGTTCTGCCGGATAGGCGCCTACAGCTTTTCGGCGTTCTCCTCGACCATCGCCAAGGACCTCCCGCCCTATGTGATGGTGTCCCGCGAGTCGGCCAAGGCCCATGGCCTCAATCGGGAGGGTTTGAAACGCCACGGTTGCAGCCCCAGGACCATCGACCTCCTGCGGCGCGCCTACCGCATCCTATACCGGGAAAACCTGAGCGTGGCCGAGTCGCTCGCTCGCTTGCGCGAGATGGTCGAGGAATGCCCCGAGGTGCAAAGGCTGGTCGATTTCGTGGCCCAGTCGACGCGTGGCATCATCCGCTGAGAGTTTGTGAAAAAATCTAGGAAAAAAGGGGTCGGAGTCAATCTCGATTCAGCCTCGGGGGTCTTCGAGTCTTTCTGTACGAAATTGACTCCGACTCCTTTTTTCCGGTGAAAAGGCTCAAGGCCGCGGTGATCGGCGCGGGCTATCTCGGTCGTTTTCACGCCGAGAAGTACGCGGCGCTGCCCGAAGTCGAGCTCGTGGCGGTGGTGGATGTCGACGAAGGGCGCGCCGCGGCACTGGCCTCGATGTACGGCGCGCGTGCCGCCACCGACTTCCGCGCGTGCATCGGCGAGATCCAGATCGCCTCGATCGTGGTACCGATCGACGCCCATTTCCCCATCGCCTGCGCGCTCCTCGGATCCGGGGTGCATGTCTTGGTCGAAAAACCCATGGCCGCCAGTCTCTGGGAGGCCGACCGTATGATCGATCTGGCCAGGGCCGCGCGCCTGGTGTTGCAGATCGGACACCTCGAGCGATTCAATCCCGCCCTGCTCGCGCTCGGCGGTGTCCTCAACCAACCGCTCTTCATCGAGTCCCATCGCATCGCCGCCTTCGGGCCGCGCGGCCTCGAAGTGAGCGTGGTCCTGGACCTCATGATCCACGACATCGATATCATCTTGAACATCGTGAAGAGTCCGGTCGTGGCCATCCGCCCCACCGGACTGCCGGTCTTGAGCCGGGACGTGGATATCGCCCACGCGCGCCTCGAGTTCGCGAGTGGTTGCGTAGCCAACGTGACCGCGAGCCGGGTGAGCCGGGAGCCGCTGCGCAAGATCCGCGTGTTCCAACGCGACGGCTATGTCTCGATCGATTACCTGTGCCGTAAGGTCGCCGTGTGCCGCCGGGAGGGCGGTCCGGCGGGCTTTCGGATCACTACCGAGGAACTGGGCTTCGAAAGGCAGGATGCCCTGCTCATGGAGATCCAGGCCTTCGTCCGGGCGGTCCGCGAGGGTACACCGGCCGCCGTCACCGGCGAGGAGGGCCGGGCCGCGCTTCAGGTGGCGCTCGCCATCTCCGAGGCCATCCGGGACCAGGAGGCCGCGTTCCGGGCACGCGGCGTCTTGGTGCCGGAGAGCCCGGTCGACTCGGAACCGAGGCTCCAATCGTCTTCGTAAATGTACATGGCGCGGTTTCCGGTCCCATCGATCCCGTGAGCACGCCTGGATCGGATAGCGTTGGGCCCCGCATCCACGCGAGCGCCATCGTCGATCCCGGCGCGCGCCTCGCCGAGGGTGTCGAGATCGGCCCGTACGCCGTCATCGAGGCCGACGTCGAGATCGGCCCCGAATGCCGGATCGCGGCCCATGCCGTGATCAAAAGCTACACGCGGATGGGCCGCGGCAACCGGATCCACGAGCACGCGGTGCTCGGCGGGACGCCGCAGGACCTGGCCTTCAGGGACGTACAGAGCGGCCTCGAGATCGGCAACGGCAACACCATCCGCGAAGGCGTGACCCTGCATCGGGCCACCCGCGAGGGCCACTCTACCCGCATCGGGGACGGCACCTTCCTGATGGCCTATTCCCACGTCGCCCACGATTGCACGGTCGGCAACCATGTGGTGCTCGCCAACGGGGCGTGCCTGGGCGGGCATGTCTCGGTCGGGGAGCGCGCCTTCCTGTCGGCCGCCGTCGCGGTTCATCAGTTCTGCCGCATCGGGCGGTTGTGCATGGTCTCCGGGCTCGCCGGGGTCAACATGGACTGCCTTCCCTTCACCCTTGTCGCGGGGAACCCGGCGCGGGTGGTCGGGCTCAACAAGGTCGGGCTCAAGCGCGCCGGCATGGACCCCGAGGCCATCGCGGATCTCAAGCGCGCCTTCCGGCGCTTGTTCGCAGAGGCGAGCGCCACGCGCATTGTCCTGGCGGCGCTCTCGGAGCAGTCATCCCCGCTGGTGCGGGAGTGGGTGGAGTTCATCCAGGGCTCGTCGCGCGGTTTCGCGCGACACCGCCCTTGAAGGGCGGCGCGCGCCGGTCCCTGTCGGGCCATCATCCGTAACGGGCCATGACCCGGATCGGGCTATGATCCGAATCGGGCCGTGATCCGAATGGCCCCATGATCCGAATGGCCCCATGATCCGGATCGGCATCGTCGCCGGCGAGGCCTCCGGCGATCGGCTCGCGGCCGGCCTCATCGCCGCCCTGCGCGCGCGTTGCGGGGCCATTGAGGTCGAGGGCGTCGCCGGGCCCGCCATGATCGCCGAGGGGTGTCGGGCCCTCTACCCCTCCGAGCGGCTGGCGGTGATGGGGATCCCGGAGGTGGTGCGGCGTTATGCCGAGCTATCCCGAATGCGGCGCGCGCTCATCGGGCATTTCACCGCTCATCCTCCGGACTGCTTCATCGGGGTCGATGCCCCGGAGTTCAACCTGCGGCTCTTGGCGCATCTCCGCGCGCGCGGCATACGGACGGTGCAGTACGTGAGCCCGCAGGTATGGGCCTGGCGCGAGGGGCGCGTCCGGCTCATCACGCGCGCCGTCGATCTCATGCTGGTGTTGTTTCCCTTCGAGGAGGTGTATTACCGAAATCACCGGATCCCGGTCCGCTTTGTCGGTCACCCGCTGGCCGATGAACCGGCCGCTGCCATCGACCGGGCCGGCCTGCGGGAGGCCCTGGGACTGTCTCGAAATGGCCCGCTCCTCACGCTCTTGCCGGGCAGCCGCAAGAACGAATGGGGTTACCACGTGACCCCCTTCCTCGAGACCGCCGCCTGGCTGCACGATCGACACACGGGACTGCGCTTCGCGGTGGCGGCGGTTTCCGGAGAGGCGCGCACCGTGTTCGAACAGGCGTTGTCCCGGTTGGCCCCCGGGCTTCCGGCGACCGTCATCCTCGGGCGGGCGCGTGAGGTGATAGCCGCGGGCGATGCGGTTTTGACCGTATCGGGGACGGCTGCCCTCGAGTGCCTCTTGGCGCACAGGCCCATGGTGGTGACCTACCGCATGGCGGCGCTGAGTTATCTGGTCGCACGGCTCCTAGTGCGGGTCCCGTACTTTTCCCTACCGAACCTGCTCGCCGGACGGCGGCTGGTCCCAGAGTTCTTACAGGGCGAGGTGCGGGCCGAGCGCCTGGGACCCGAGCTTCTTCGCTTGCTCGGCGGCGGCGAGGAGGTCGCGCTCCTGGAAGGTGAGCTGGCCGCGATAGCGCGGTCGCTCTGCCATGATGCCAACCGCACGGCCGCCGACGCGGTGCTCGGTCTGCTCGAACGCTGAGTCGGCGACTGCGGCGTACCCGGCGGATCCCCTCGGCGCTCCCTCCAGGCTGCATGTCGATGGGGCTGACTTCGCTCCTAATCCCCGCATTGGTGCGGCCTGGATGCCCCGCGGCGAGCAGGCTATCCTCCCCACACGGGAACCACAAGAGCTATGTACGCGGTGCTCCGCATGCGCGCACAGAAGGTTGGTATGGGTGCAGCATCGTTTGAAGGGCTCGACATGTTCATCGCGCCGCTTCAAGCTCTTGCTGCGTACGCCTCCCGTCACGCGCGGCGCCTGTCATCCATCTCAGCCAGGTGCGACGTTTCAGGCTCGTCCCCACTGGCCCGCTACGAGCATCTGCGATGACGCATCGAACATTGGCCTGTGAGAGATGCGAGGCCCATATTTTGGGGTGAAGTGAATTCAGGTTCCTAAGGCAATGTACAAGGTGACACTGAAGTATTTAGCTGCCGTTACGGCCTTCACTTTGGTATATGTTGGTGCAGCAAAGTTTGGCTTGTGGCTGGTTCCGGGTGTTCAGAACAGTGTCACTCCCGTTTGGCCTCCTGCCGGTATCGCCCTCGCGGTGATCCTGGTTTTCGGTTACCGGTTTTGGCCGGGGATCTTGATCGGTGCGTTTGCGATAACGGCGTTTTCTGGCTTTCCTGTCACGACCGCACTGGGTATCGGCGTGGGAAACACCCTGGAGGCGATGCTGGCTACCTATCTGTTACGACGCGTGGGAGCGTTTCATCGCGCGCTCGACCGTCTCTGGGATGTATTGGGATTCGTGGCCATGGCCTCCGTTTGTGCCGCCATCCTCGGAGCTACGTTTGGAGTGGCTTGTCTAGGGTGGGGCCAGGTAGTGGACCGCTCCACCACCTTTCCGACCTGGTGGATGTGGTGGCTGGGCGATGCCCTGGGGATGCTGTTGGTCACGCCGCTGCTCCTGACCTGGAGCCGTAAGTGGCGCGACGACTGGACCTTAGCTCAGGTCATGGAGACCGCCGGTCTGCTCGCGTTGCTGATCATTTTGAGCATGCTTATTTTCGGTGACTGGGTGCTGCCCCCGCTCAGCTACCCGCCGGAATACCTGTTCTTTCCATTCGTCGCCTGGGCGGCGCTGCGGCTCGGGCCGCGCGGGAGCGCGCTGACCGTTTTCGCTGCGACCGCCATCACGATCTGGGATTGGGGGAACGGTTTTGGCCCGGCGGCAAAGGGCGACCTTGAAAGTCTCCTGGAGCTGCTGAGTTTCTTAGTCGTGCTGTCGGTGACGGGAATGACGCTGGCCGCGGTCACGAGCGAGCACCGGGGGGCGGAAATAGCGCTCCGGAGGCGGACGACAGAATTAGCGGAACTGAATCTCGCGCTCAGTTCAGAAATCGTTCAGCGCAAGCGCGCAGAGCGATTGGCGCGCGGCCAAACGGAGGCGCTGGCCAAGTCTTTAGTGTTTCTCTCTGCGGAACCGGATCTAGAAACGTTTTGGGGGCATGCCCTGAAGGCGATGGTGGAGGAGCTGGATGGAACGGGCGGTGCCTTGTGGTTTCCGGACTACGATGCGCGTGTCCTGCGCCTGCATCTCGATTGTGTCAATGGCCGGATCCTTACCGCCGCTGAGTCTGCGCATCCTGCCGCGCGTAAGTCTATCTCCTTCGAGGAAAGCCCGATGTCACTGGACCATGACGACGAGAGCAAAGCCCATTTCTACAGCGAGGGCGATCCTGCAGTCCCGCCGGCCATGTCGAAATATCTCCGAACTATCGGCGCAAAAAACCTGTTAAGCGTGTCCATGGTGGTCGGCGAGCGGGCGATCGCCTGGATGACGGTTCGCAGCGACGAGAGGCGGCTGGCGGACCCGGATAGCACGCTAGGCTTCGCCGAAGCACTCGGTCAACAGGCCACGCTCGCCATCCAGATGGCCCGGCTGAGCGAACAAGCGCGCGAGTCGGCTGTGCTCGCCGAACGCAACCGGCTCGCGCGCGACATCCATGATACCCTGGCGCAAGGTTTCACCGGCGTGATCTTGCAATTGCAGGCCGCCGAGGATGCCCTGGTCAGCGGCGACGTAGCGCCCGTGAAGACGCATCTCTCACGCGCAAGCGAGCTTGCGCGAAGCGCCCTCGCCGAAGCGCGCCGCTCTGTGCGGGCGGTGCGCCCCAAGGTTCTCGAAGCACAGGCTTTGCCCGCAGCGCTCGATACCATGGTCCGAAAAATGACTCGCGATACTCGCATAGAGCCCAACATTAGCGTGGTAGGTCAACCGAGAGGGCTTGCGCAGGAGTGCGACGATGAGATCATCCGCATCGTACAGGAATCCCTGACCAATACAATCAAACATGCCAACGCGAGCAGATTCGAGGTCAAGATCTTATTCGAACCGCACAGGACACAGCTACAGATCCTCGATGATGGAAAGGGTTTCGACCCCACACTCCCTTACGATGGGTTTGGGTTGATCGGTATGAAAGAAAGGGCCAGCCGAATTGGTGGAGAGCTGAGCATCACTAGCGCGCCCGGCAAAGGCTCCGAGATTAGCGTCGCGCTGAGATCGGCGCACGATGATGCACTATGAATAGTTCATCCTCTGATTCACCCGGCGTGCACCAGCCCGGATCTGCATTGAGCGAGATTCGGATTCTGATAGCCGACGATCACCTTGTCGTGCGGGAGGGTCTGGTCGCGATCCTGAACCGACAGAATGATATGGCCGTGATCGGAGAGGCCGGCGACGGGCGCGAGGCCTTCGAGCAGTGGCGGAAACTCCGTCCGGATATTACCTTGATGGATCTGCGCATGCCAGAGATGTCCGGCGTCGAGGCCATCGAAGCGATTCGTAGAGAAGACGCAAAGGCGCTGATTATCATACTGACGACCTACGATAGCGATGAGGATGTTTTTCGCGGAATGCGAGCGGGCGCTAAGGCCTATCTCCTCAAGGACACCCACCGCGAGGAACTGTTAAACTGCATCCGAGCTGTATATGCAGGCAAGACCGTCGTCTCGCCCGGAGTCGCTTCAAAATTAGCCAGCCGCCTCCGTGAGGAAGAGCTCACCCCCAGGGAGGTTGAGATCCTTACGTTAGTGGGCCGGGGCCTGAGCAACAAGCTCATCGCCCGGGCCTTGGATATCACCGAGGGCACCGTCAAGACGCACGTCAAGAACCTTCTCGATAAACTCGATGCTACGAGCCGGACGGAGGCCATAGCCGTGGCCGTACGACGTGGGTTGATCAACCTCTAGGTACCGATCAGGCTTCGTCAACAAAGCGTTCGTGCTCTCTCTAAAGTGGTAGGGGCTGCCCTACCGCAAGGATGGGTTTGCGCTCCCGCTTTAGACTTGTTTTTGGATCCAACTTTTACTGGATACCTCTTGTCCCCTCCGAGGACCATACTGCCTATCGCTACCATGCTCGACAATTGGAGCCGTCCTCCGTGTCGAAACTTCAAAGTATACTTGCTACCGGAGAAGAAACGTGAGCGCAGGTCTGCTATTCACGGATTACTCCGCCTATGGCGTTAGTGTTGCTGCCAGATCGGTGCCTACGGCGCTGAGTCGCAGTGGGGCGGTGCCCGGTGCGGTTGAAACGCCTGCATTTGGTGGTGCAGCCGTGGAAGACAAGGTGGCGGATCAGCCCCAAGAGATCCAAGCGGTGTCGGTTGCTGTGTGCCACCTTGAAATACCAGGAACATTCGCACGGTGCGATCAATGATGTTGGGCTCTTACAAGCTAGCGCGCCGCGTTTTCGTGGGAGTGCTTGGAGCAACGGTGGTGCTGCTCGGTATCGCGATGATCGTGCTCCCCGGCCCGGCCTTTATCGTGATCCCGATCGGTCTGGCGATCCTGGGGGTAGAGTTCGCCTGGGCGCGGCGCTGGCTGCGCGAGCTTAGAGCCAGAGCCCAAGGGGTGCTCAAGCGGGGAGCGAACGCATTGAAACAATCGTAGTTCACTTTTAGGTACGCACTACATCGTACACGGGGAGCCTGGATATGAAAGGTATTGCTGTTCTTAGTTACCAACCTTGCGTCGTGTTCGTGCTCAGCATCTCGCTGCCGCGAAGCCCTGGCCACAGCCGTGGCGCGGCTCGACCCAGGGTACCGACCCGGCCCTGCGCTGGAGCCGGATGGTGCTGATCGGGCAGAGCCAAAGGGGGCCTGCTGGTCTCCTTCGGTGCCGGTGCGTCTCTAGCTAGGACTGTGGCTCGCTGGCGATGGGGGCGCCGGGCCGTCTTCGATCAGGCCGAGCAGGGCCCGGGCGAGGGCGTCGGCGTTCTCGCCGAGACGCGCGCCCGCGACGCCCGGCGCCATCGCGGCCGAACCGATGATGTACTCAATGCGTTTCTTGCTCGATCAATGGAAGCGTCTGGGTAAGCTAGGGAGCGGTCCAACCCCCGTCTAGCAGGGGATAAAGGGGTCAGAGCCCTTTACGATAACGATCTCCATGTCGTTCGGATACAGCGTCCAGAGCTCGGCGACCGCCTGTACGATACACAACATACTGTAGGATCGAGCCGACGTGTTGACTTCCTGCTGGAAGTTCTGCTCGATCTCCGCTTCCGTGAACATCTGACGCTCGGGCGACCGCACGTCGTACACCGATTTCGCCATGTTAGCCTCCTGCAGACCGTGCGCGAATGAGCAGAGATACTTGTAGTCCAAGTGAAGCCGCTCGAGCATTTTCCTTTTGCTGCCGGCCGGAAGTTTGCCGATGACTCCGCCCGGCGTGGGGAACTCCGGAATCTTCTCTTGCGGCATGCCCGTCGGCATCGGCATGCCCGTCTGTTGATGCTCGACCGTGTGCATCTGCGCGAGCGACACGTTGCACACGCCAGAAAACTTCACAAGCCGGGAGAGTTCGGGAACGTGGGCGTTCGGTCCGAAGCGCGGCAGGCACTCGGTCTCGTACTTGAAGAGCAGATACCGGACGAATCGCTTCTTCCATCCGTCACGAAGGAATACATCTGCCCAGTCGGACTTTTCGGTAAAGAGGCACATCGAGAAGAGACCTTGGGCGTAGCTCTGATACTGAGGCCTCAATGCACCGTTCGTTTGGGGAACAGGACGACGTTTTCGGGGATCACGACGGTGCGCTTGTAGGTCCCGGACAACAACTTCCAGCCACGCTCGAAGCGCGCGCTTTGGTGGAGGGCGCGGAACGTCAAGATGGCTTGGCCCCCGGTATGGCGCCAACGCATCCCCGAGCGCTTCATCCTGTACCTCCCAAAGGCATTACATCCATGTAATCCCGGTTCATCCGTTCTGTCGCGAGCGTTTTGCAGGCAGCTTCCACGACCCCTGAACCGATGGGGAGGTTCTGCACTCGCGCTTTTGCATAGCGCATGCGGTGACGGTAGCGGCGAAAGTAAGCAAGCTCTGTGGAGAGCTTCTTCTTTCGCGGGTGGGCGTCTCTGAGATGGTAGAGTGCTCGGATGACTTTCTCGACGCCCTCCTCTTCATCACGCAGGAGGTGGCGGTACTTCTCGAATTGGGCCTTCGACCGCGAGCTGTTCTCCCCATAGGCCGCATCGAAGGCACTCTTCAGATGGTCACAGGCATGATAGAAATCGATGATCTCTGGGCCCTGCGGGAGCGCGGTACCGAGGTAACTCCAGTTGTCCTTCGCCCCGTCGGCGAGCTTGACCAAGGTGAGATCGGGCCGTTGCCCCAGCACCGCTGCGATCTCTTCGCTGAGCGTATCCTTGAGCGTGGCTTTGTGCTTCTCCGGCATGCGCGCGAGCCGCACGGTGGATAGTCGTTCTCCCTCCGCGTCATAGAAACTCAACGTCCCACACCCCACTTCTCGGTAGCCCGCCGGACCGCAAGTGCGCTTGCCTTGCTCCTGGACCTCCTGGCGCTTTTGTGTCCGCGCCCCGTCCTTCATCGGGACCATCACCCCATCGAGGGAGACGGCCATCGTGACGGCCTCCGGGGGGACCGTCTCCTCTGCGCGTAGCGTTGCCTCGAACCGCTCGCGCTCGGCTTCCCAGTGCTCACTCAACTGCTTCGGCAGCCGGTCGAGGCTTGATTTTGAGGGGGTCATATTCCCCAGCTCCCGGAACAAATCCTCCCCTTCCTGCGGCGTCATATGCGCCACCACAAAGGCCACCTGCCGGGCGGCGAGCGGTGTCCACCGCCCCTCCACGATCCCCGCCTGTAGCTCCAATGGGCACAGCGTCCGCTCGCCTTCACCCAAACGCCGATACAGGCTCCGCATCACCCGCACCGGGCCCGCTGCACTCGTATGGGTCTCCTCACAGCGCACCACCTGCCGGTACACCTCACCCTCGATCGTCACCGCCGGCAGGTCCACATCCAGACGGGCCAACTCCTCGGCCAATACCTCCCGCTCCACCGTCACCACGTACTCGTGCAACTCCCGCTCGAAGCATTCCATGTCCGTGCGCGGTTTTTTCGATGACCGTCGCTCGGCGATGAAGGCATACAGCCGATCCGAGGCCCTCTCGGGGGTGACAGGTGCGGTCTGTTCGTGTGAAACTCTCATTGGGGCAGCCCTCCGGATCTAGGTTTGATTGCAGACTTCCTATTATCCCAGAGGTCTCCTGCCCCTTCACCCGCCTAGCCCTCCGACAAAATTGTCATATACAACGACCGACCCTCGCCTAACCCATTGATTCCAGGCTCAGTGGTGGAGCTACTCCCAGAGACCTTCGACCTGAAGCCGCGCCAGAGCCAGCGCGTCCACGGATTGTGGGCTTTCACTTCCGCCCTCGAGCAGCTTCCCGATGGAACCATGCGTGACCAGCATGGCCCTCACGAGATCTGACATCGTGTCGCGTTGGACCTTGCTATACGGCCCGGCGGGCCGTTTCAGCGCGTCTCGTGCCCGCGCGACGCAGGTCGTCGCTAGCCTTTTCCATTTACTTGCGCTCTTGCTGTCGGACAGATTGATGTCGGCCGCGTGGCGCTGGCCGGACGAGTGAACGGTGCTCATTGGACTCCAATCTTTGCCGGTCCATTATCGACAATCCCAAGCAGCTTCTTCGTCCGGATATTCCACACGACGCGGCGTAGAAGCATTCCCTCGATTATCCCCTCCCAGGCCTTTGTGACGGTGGTCTTGAGATCGACGTTGCCCGGGTAGCGCAAAGGAAAAGGATAGGATATTCAACGCGGTTTCGCAACGCATATTGCCGGATCAGACAGACCGGGTGACGACCGGGCGACTTCCGCTGGGGCGGGGAGACGCTATGGGCCTTTTCGGCCGCGACTTGACTCGCATGTCGTTTGGGTTGGGCCTGGCCGGTGTCCGGGTGGCTGTGGGGGGACGCAGAGGTCGCAATCCTGAGCCCGGACGCGAGTCCACTGGTGTAGGCGTCGTTTTCAGGATGGCCAACCGAGATTCCCATCACCTTCCACATCGCCACCGTCGTAGGGCGCCGCTGAGGCGAGGCGTTTCGTCGGCTATGTGCGGTCGCCGCCTGGCCAGGCCATCCTGGTACGGCATGGGCTTCTCCCGCCATGACCGGGTGTGTGTCGGCCGTCCAGCGCATGGACGCCTTAGGAAGGATAAAGGGGGTCAGAGCCCTTTACCGCTCTCCCAGCACGGGCCAGCCGACAGTGTATCGCAAAGGGCTCTGACCCCTTTATCCCCCTGACCCCTTTATCCCCCCGCGGAAAGCGCCCTGGTACCCTTGCAAGCGGCGGCCTGCACCTATCGCATCGCGCTGGGGCCCCGGGCGGGCCAAAAAGTGTTGAGCTTCCAGACCGTCCCGACCCAAGCGGTGCAGCCCACGCCACAACGCTGTGTCAACGAGCACGGCTTCAGTCTCCATGCCGAGGTATGCTGCACCGCCGATCAGCGCAAGAAGCTTGAGCGTCTGTGCCGCTACATCACCCGCCCCGCCATCGCCAATGAACGGCTGACACTCAACCGCGCCGGCGATGTCGTGCTGCAACTCAAGAGCCCCTACCACGACGGGACCACCCATGTCGTGATGTCACCGCTGGAGTTTATGCAACGCCTGGCCGCGCTTGTCCCCCGTCCACGCTTGCATCTGATCCGCTTCCATGGCGTGCTCGCACCGAACGCCAAACTGCGTCCCGACATCGTTCCGAACGTGCCGGTCAACGTCAATACCCCCTCAGCGGACCACGCTGAGGTGCCCCCTCCCGCGGCGCCTGCCCCCATGAGCTGGGCCCGACTGCTCAAACGAGTGTTCGAGATCGATATGGAACACTGCCCGCACTGCGGCGGCACCTTGAAGATCATCGCCGCCATCGAGCATCCCCCCGTGATTACCAAGATCCTTACCCATCTCGGCTTGCCCGCCCGAGCACCGCCCCGAGCCGCGGCCAGGGGCTTCGATCGATTCCAGCTGGCCTGATCCCTCCCGATCCCCGCTCCCATCCGGTTCAGCCCCTGAGCCGACCCTCCCCTTCGCCCTCGCTCGCCCGAGACCCCAAAACGCTCTCCCAAATATAGCGCCTCGGGCCGAGGAAGGGCCCGAAAATGCCCCGATCCCAGGCCGAGGACGCCCATGCTTGACAGCTCACGAGCCCAGCCGCCCATGCTTGACAGCTCACGAGCCCAGCAGTACCCTACCTCTTGACGAAAAAGGGCCTTTGAAATCCTTATTCACAACGGCATCTTTTTTCTCGGCGTGCGCACCACCGGCATCTTCTGCAAACCGCAGTGCCCGGCGCCGGTGAAGCCGCTGGCGAAGAACGTCGAGTTCTTCCCGACGGTGAAGGAAGCGATGTTCGCCGGCTACCGGCCGTGCAAGCGCTGCCGGCCGCTGGCCGCGCGCGGCGAGCCGCCGGCCTGGGTGCAGAAGCTGCTGGAGAGAATCGAGCGCGCGCCCGACCGGCGCGTCCGCGAATGGGACTTGCGCAAGACGGGCATCGAGCCGGCGCGGGCGCGCCGCTACTTCCAGAAAACCTACGGCATGAGTTTCAACGCCTACCAGACAGGACGTCGCATGAGCCAGGCATTCACCGAAATCCGCAAAGGCGCCGGGGTCGACAGCGCCGCGCTCAACCACGGCTACGAATCCGCCAGCGGCTTCCGCGAGGCCTTCGGCAAGCTGTTCGGCCAGGCGCCGCGCGCCGCAGCCGGCGGCGACTGCATCCTCCTGTCGTGGTACGAATCCCCGCTCGGTCCGCTGGTGCTCGGCGCCAATGCGAAAGGCCTGTGCCTGCTGGAGTTCTCCGACCGCCGCATGCTGGAGACGCAGTTCAAGGTGCTGCGCGCGCGCTTCGACTGTCCGATCGTGCCGGGCGACAACGCGCACCTGAAAACCATCAAGGACGAGCTCGCGCATTACTTCGCCGGCGACCTGAAAGAGTTCACCGTGCCGCTGGTTTACCCCGGCACGCCGTTCCAGGAAAAGGTCTGGCGCAAGCTGCTGAAGATTCCGTACGGGGAGACTTGCTCGTACGAAGACCTCGCCTGCGCGGTCGGCTCGCCGAAAGCGGTGCGCGCCGTCGGCACGGCCAATGGCTGCAACCGCATGGCGATCGTGATCCCCTGCCACCGTGTGGTGAACAAGGGCGGCAAGCTCGGCGGCTACGGCGGCGGACTGTTGCGCAAGCAGGCCCTGCTGGATTTGGAGCAAGGCCGCCGTCAGTTGGAGCTTGGCTGATTCGACCAGAAGCGGTGGTGCGGCAAGGCGCCGTCGTCGAGCCAAGATCAGTTGATGGAAAACGACGGCGCCGACGCGAAGGCAGTTGACCTCTTTCCGGGAGACGATCTAGAAAAATGGGGAGAACATCTCCCCGCCCTTGTCGAGTTCAGCGTGCCCGACAAAGGAGCGATTTATCGCCAGGGCGATCGGTGTACCAAAGTCTTTTGTATTATCGAAGGGGTCGTTAAGCTTTCTGTGATGACAGAACAAGGGAACGAACTGACTACGGCCCTTCTGCGGCGCGGTGAAATCTTTGGGTCCTTGCAGCCCGAGTCCTCACAAGAAACAGCACAAGCGGTGGGAGACGTAAGAGCCTATCAGATCAACCGTGAGGAATTTAAGGTGCTGTTATCCCAGCAGCCTCGCCTATCGTGGTGGTTCATCGAAGCCTTATGCGCGCAAAGGCAACAGGCCGAACGCAAACTTCAAAACATCCTGACGCAGACAGTGGAGACGCGCGTGCTCGGAGCATTAAAAGAGTTGTCTGAGGTGTTCGGTGTGCGATGTGTGCATGGATATGCTTTGGAGATCCGCTTGACCCAGCAGGATCTCGCAGACTTAGTGGGTGCCAGCCGTTCGGTCGTGAGCACGATCATGAACGAGCTGAGACGCCGTGGTATGCTGGATTACACGCGAGACTTGATTTGCATTAATGATCCCGCGTTATCGGAGCTTCGCACGGCGTGATAAGGCCGTCTCCGCTTGGTGTTATCCAGCTAACAGACAACGTGGTTTGCCGCGGATTACACTGTCGCGGTAACAATCGTCTATTAAGGAGGGTGCCGTGAAAATTCTCAATCCGCGCACGCATGGTTATCTTGATTATGTGACCGTGATTCTATTTTTAGTCGCCCCCACGCTTCTCGGGTTGACCGGCATGCCCGCGACGCTGGCCTACGCCTTGGCTGTCATTCACCTTGTCATGACGCTTGCCACGGATTTTCCTTTGGGGGTTGTCCCGCTCATCCCCTTCACGATCCATGGTTGGGTAGAGCGTGTGGTAGGACCGTTGCTTATTATCGTGCCCTTTGTGCTCGGCTTTTCGGCAGAGTCGACTGCACGAAATTTTTATATGGCGATCGGCGTCGTCATCGTCGTCGTCGGATGGGTCACCGATTACAAGGGGACAGAAACAGCATAAGCACAAAAGGATAGGACATTCAACGCGGTTTCGCAACGCATATTGCCGGGTGACGACAGGCGACTGCCGCTGGGGCAGGAAGAGGTCGTTTGGGTTGGGCCTGGCCGGTGTGCGGGTGGCTGTGGGGGACTCAGAGGTGGCAATCCTGAGCCCGGACGCGAGTCCACCGGTGTAGGCGTCGTTTTCACCATGGCCACCGAGATTGCCGCCACCTTCCACGCCGCCGTCGTCGTAGGGCACCGCTGAGGCGAGACGTTTCGTCGGCTATGGAGGATAAAGGGGTCAGAGCCCTTTACGATACACTGTCGGCTGGCCCGTGCTGGGGAGAGTGGTAAAGGGCTCTGACCCCTTTATCCTTCCCTTCATCCCTTCCCGATCACCTCCAGGTTCTTGAGCCAGGCCTCGCCCAGGACCCCGCTGGCGGCGCCACAGCGCCTCCCGCCCGGGCCAGCCCTCGCGCAGCTCGGAGAGATGCAGGATGCGCAGGGTGAACGCTGGCCCCGGCGCGACCACGGTTTTCGGCACAGGGCCAGGGGTCATGGGGGCGTCTGCGGGCCCGGTAAGGGGGCGGCTGTCCGGGGCCGTCTTGAGCGCATCGGTGCGGGGCTCCAACCCTGACACGGACCCCTGGGATAGGAAAAGAAAAGGATAGCGACTCCGTCGGGATTCAGCAAGCGCCACTCCCCGCGGGTTCTCCGACCGTAGGATGGTAGGCGGGTTACGGGCCTTATCGCGTAACCCGCCTTCCAGGCCGTCGTGACTCTGCTATAGTTAGGGTCATGGCATTGCGCGACTTACCCATCCGCGTCGACGAAGACAAGGTAGCCGAGTTTTGCCGGGCGCGCGGCGTCCGCAGATTGAGGCTTTTCGGATCGGTCTTGCGAGAGGATTTCGATCCGACGCGCAGCGACGTAGATGTGCTGGCGGAGTTTCATCCCGAAGCGGTGCGCAACTCCGGTTGGGAGTTCTTCCTGTACGGCGAGCACTTGGGGGAGATATTTGGGTACAAGGTAGATCTATGCACGAACCTGCGACCTTGGCTGCGGCCGATCGTCGAAAAGCAGGCCATTACGATCTACGATGAAAAAGCATCATAGTCCACGGGGCCCGATGCTCGATATGCGGGAGTATGCCCAGCGAGTAGTGGACTTGACTGCGGGCCACACGAAGGAAGACATTACCGAAGAACGGGATTGGCCGCTCCGCTTGAGTCTGGAACGGGCCCTCGAGATCATCGGCGAAGCGGCGAATCGAGTACCGCGGGATGTTCAAGCTCGGTTCCCGCAGATCCCTTGGGCGGCGATCATCGCGATGCGGAATATCTTGATCCATGCCTACGACACCATCGATCTCCTGCAAATCTGGTATGCGGCTACCGTGAGCGTGCCCGAATTACTCCGACACTTGGATGCGGCTATAGACCGACAGCCGCCCTTCGATAGCTGAACACCTCATTCGCATTCCGCCGGTTAAGGTGCTTGTCCACTGAAGGATCGGACATTCAACGTGGCAGCGCGGTTACGCCGGGTGGCGACGGGGCGACCGCCGCTGGGACGGGAAGAGGTCGTTTGGGTTCGCCCTGGCCGGTGTCCGGGTGGTTTTTTGCGGGGACGCAGAGGCGGCAGTCCTTATCCCGGACGCGAGTCCACCGGTGCCGGTCAAGTGGCCTTGATCGGGAAGACGGTGGGGGCCACCCGGCACGATGAAGCGCGGCCTGGCGAAACAAAGCGAAACACGTCGATACACCGGCGAAAGGATCGCTCGCGGCCGGGCCGCTAGGATGGCTGCCCTGTCCAAACCAACCTGAAAGGAGAAATCGTATGACCCCGTGGATCAAGCAATCATTGGTGGGCCTCTGCGGAGCAGCCCTCATCGCCGCAGCCGCGAGCGTTGTTGCCGATCGCGATGGCGGACACAGTGGCGAGGGGGCTCATGGCTGTAACGTCGGGTGGATGCACGATGACAAGACGCGCGCCGAGCACCGGGCGAAACAAGTCGAGCGGATCGGCACGGAGCTCGGCCTGAACGACGCGCAGAAGCAGAAGCTGTCGGCCTTCTTCGAAAAGCTTTCCGAGCAGCACAAGGCGATGATGGGCGACCGGAAGGGCCCCCATGAGAAGATCCAGTCGCTCATCGAAGGCACGAGCTTCGATCGCGAGCGCGCCCAGGCCCTCTTAAACGAGAAGGCCGCTCGGCTACAGAGCAACGGCCCGGAGCTGATCACGGCCGCGGCCGATCTCTTCGACAGCCTTAGCGCCGATCAACAGCAGAAAGCGCGCGAGCTCCTGGAGCGTCGTCACGGCCACCGGGGGCATGCTCCCAAGGCCGACCCGGCGGGCTAGTGCCTCCATCCCCTCGTGCGGCGGCCCGGCGTGCCGGGCCGCCGTTGTTTTTGTCACCGCGGAGCTGCGACAATACGCCATGCCTCGCATCGTCCTCATCGACGACGACCAGCAACTCGCCGCGCCGCTGGCGGTCTATTTCCGGAATTTCGGCCTCGATCTGGAGAGCGCTACGCTTCCGAGCATCGGCCTCGCGCGGCTGCGCGCCGAGGCCTTCGACGCCGCGATCCTCGATGTCATGCTGCCGGAGATGGACGGTTTCGAGCTGTGCCGCATCCTTCGCAAGGAGAGCGGCATCCCCATCATCATGCTGACCGCCCGCGGTGAGTTGCCGGACCGCGTCGCGGGACTCGAGATCGGCGCCGACGATTATCTCGGTAAACCCTTCGAGCCGCGCGAGCTGGTGGCGCGCATCCAGTCTCTCCTGCGTCGCGAACGACACAGGACACCGCGGCAGCGGCTGGCATTCGACGGCATCGAGATCGATCTAGAACGCCGGGAGGTGCTGCGGCACGGCCAGCCCGTCGATCTCACCGGTACCGAGTTCGAGCTTCTCAAACTGCTCGCCTCGGAGCCAAAAAAGGTCTTCAGCCGCGATGAGATACTGAACCGCCTGCGCGGTACCGAAGCCGATCTCTACACCCGTGCCGTGGACATCCTGGTGAGCCGCTTGCGCAAGAAGCTGGACCCGCTCGATTGCATCAGGACCCTGCGGAACGCCGGGTATACCTTCGCCGGGGCGCGCAAGTGAGGGCATCGCTGGGGCGCTTGCGGCGCTCCCTCAGCCTGCGGCTCACGCTCCTGTTTCTGTTCCTCGCCGTGGTGCTCGCCGTAGTTTTCCTCTACGGGTTGAGACTCGCGCTGTCGCGCAATTTCCACGACGTCATGCGGCCCCATATCGAGCATCATCTCGATGCCGTTGCCGCCGAGATCGGTACCCCACCGAGCATCGAGCGGGCACGGGCGCTGGTCGCGCGCCTGCCTCTCAAGATCACCATCCGAGGGCCGAGGGTCGATTGGTCGTCCCACGCCGACAGCGACATGGATGACCAGGTTGGGCGTGCCGGGGACAGGCTGCACCCTCCGGTACGCGTGCGCGTGCTGGCCGACGACCATCGCATCATCTTTCGTTTTCCGAAACCCGATCGCGAAGGCCGGCCGGCGATCATCGGGGCCATCACGTTGGCAGTGCTCCTGCTGCTGACCGGGGCGACCTATTGGCTGGTGCGGCGCCTGTTCCTGCCGCTGAACGACATCCGCGCGGGTGCGATCCGCTTCGGAAACGGCGATTTTTCGCAGCCGATCCCGAAACGCCGCGACGACGACCTCGGCGATCTCGCCTCCGAGGTCAACGCCATGGCCGAACACATCCAGCGGATGCTGGATGCCAAACGTCAGTTGCTGCTGGCCATCAGCCACGAGCTGCGCTCGCCCCTCGCCAGGGCCCGGATCAATACCGAGCTGGTTGCGGAGTCCGGTGAGCGCGACGCGCTGCTGCGGGATCTGGCCATGATGCGCGATCTGATCGAGAAGCTGCTCGAGGGCGAGCGCCTGAACGAGCGCCACGCCGCCTTGCATCCGGAACCGAGCGATCTGAACACGCTCGTCAGCGAGACCTTGGCCGAGCCGCTAGCCAAAGGCAGGATCGAGATCGAGATTGCACCGAACCTACCAATGCTGATGCTGGATCGAACGCGGCTGCAACTCCTGTTGCACAACCTGATTGACAACGCCTTGCGCTACGGCGGCGAGGCCGCCAAGCCACCGATCGTGCGGACGACCATCGAAGCCGATCGCGTCCTGCTGTCCGTACGGGACTTCGGACCGGGTGTCACCGGCAAGCACCTGACGCAGCTTGCGGAGCCCTTCTACCGGCCGGATCAGGCACGCACCCGCGGCAGCGGCGGCGCCGGCCTAGGGCTCTATCTCTGCAGTCAGATCGCCGAAGCACACGGCGGCACAATAAGCCTGCGTAATGCCCATCCGGGCCTCGAGGTGGTGATCTCGTTGGAGGGTGGGGATCTCGACACGGGTTTGCAACAGGTAGTATCGCATCGGACGGACCGGCCCGTGTTTGGGTGATCTGCGTAATGAACGTGTATATGCCAAGCCAGCGCATGACCGGGCAACGGCGCGATGCGAGCATTAGGGTCTAACCGAACACGTGCTTCGAGGTGGACGGGGTCTTCGGTTTGAGCGCCGCGGTCGAAACTGCACGGGTGGGTGGCGATCACGGTGCGGCCATCGAGGATGCGCGCCGTCTCGAGGGTAACCAAAACGAGGAGCGTGCGGTGCACATGGGGATGGGGGGAATAGTTAGTCGTTGAGGTCGAAACAGACGGGGGTTTTGCGCACGCTGACTTCGAGGTGCTCCTCGGCGAAAAAGGCGAAGGCCTCGACGTGACGGATCAGGATAGTGGAGGTCGCGACCTGAGTCGAGGTATTCCCCGATCGAGAGCCGTTTTTCTTTCGATCAGCGACTCGGCCATTGAGCCCGAGGTCCTGGGCCCTCCCTATTTCTCCAGAACATAATCCTCGATCACGAGCGCATCCATCCCGGTCGTATAAAACAAGCCCAAGGCGTCCTCGACGGAATGGATGATGGGCTTGCCCATGATGTTGAAGCTCGTGTTCAGGACCAGGGGGATGCCGGTCAGGCCATGGAAGGCGGCAATCAACTCGTAGAACCGCTCGTTCCACTCGCGCTTGACAGTCTGCAGCCGGCCGGTGCCGTCCGCGTGTACCACGGCGGGCACCCGGTCCACGACTTCTTTTCTGAACCGCAGGGTTCGCTCCATATAGGGAGACTCCTGATAGTTTTCGAAATACTCGCCACCGTGCCGGTCGAGGATCGCGGGGGCGAAGGGCCGGTACTCCTCCCGGAACTTGACCAGGGCGTTGATCCGATCCTTCATCGCCGGGTCGCGGGGATCGGCCAGGATCGATCGATTGCCGAGGGCCCGGGGACCGAACTCCGCGCGTCCCTGCACCCACCCCACGATGCGGCCGCGTGCGAGGGCCTCGGCGGCCTTGCGATGCACCTGACCCGGGAGGTATTGAAGGCCCGCGACGCGGCCTATGCGAAATAGCCGCTCGAGTGTCTCTCTGGGCATCGACGAGCCCAGATATGGGGTGTGGGTCTCTACGCGGGGCCGCCATTCCGGATGGGAATGCCGGTGGGCCAGCCAGGCGGCACCCAGTGCATTGCCGTCGTCGCCAGGCGCTGAGGGGATGTGCAGCCTCTTGAAGGGGGTGCGATCGAGGATCTGGCCGCCGTAGGTCGAATTCAGGGCACAGCCACCAGAGAGGACCAGGTTCTCCGCACCCGTCTCGGTGTGGAGGCATGCGAGCAGGGCATCCATCACCTCCGAGAACACGATCTGCCAGGTATGGGCCAGATCGGCCGCCGCCCGAGGGCTTCGGTCCGGCCCGCGCCGCCGCGTTTCCAAGGCGCGCACAATGGCCCGGATCCGGCGCATGGGCGCGTAACGGAGCCCGAGGCCGACCGCGCGGACCATGGAACTGAGCTTGCGGTAAAGATCGGCGTCCCTTCGCCCATAGGCCGCGAGACCCATCACCTTCCATTCCTCTCCCTTGAATATCGAGAAACCGCACAGATCGGTGACCAACATATAGAGCGCGCCGAGGCTCTCGGAACCGGCGTGGCGCGCGAGCGGCGTCACCGCCCCATCGCGGTAGGTGTAGGCCGCGACCGAGCCGTGCTCCCCGATGCCGTCGACGATGAGGCACGCGGCCTCCGAGAACGGGCTCGTGTAGCACGCCGTAGCGGCGTGAGTCAGGTGGTGATCGAAATCCAGAAACGACAGCTTGCGATTGCCCCACATACGGCGCAGGGTCAAGGCCAGATTGGCCCCCGACTTCAGGTGGCTGCTCCGCACGCAGAGCGTGAGGTGGTGGATCTGGTAGGGGCGGAAAAGCAAGAGCTTGGCGACGCCCTTGTCCGGGAGGCGCGCGATAACGCCGGGCTCCAGCAGCCCAAGGCGACTCGCGAGCCCGATCCATGCGGGCAGGCGTACGCTCCCCGCGCCCCACGTCCGGCCCACGACGAACTCGGCATCCGGTTCGCAGTAGGTCTCTATAAGCTCGGCGGTCCGGAAGATGTGATCCGGCTCGGCGTTGATGGCGCGCTTGTCCTGGCGGTAACGCTCTGCGCCCTCGGCGTAGCGCACCTCGCCGTCCGGGCCG
The DNA here is from genome assembly GCA_050740695.1 of Gammaproteobacteria bacterium. Taxonomy (GTDB): domain Bacteria; phylum Pseudomonadota; class Gammaproteobacteria; order JACCXJ01; family JACCXJ01; genus JACCXJ01. Next base: position 23,252 of record JBOIDR010000005.1, read on the forward strand.
ACGATGGCGAGGGCCGGATCGTGAAAGGTCGTCGCGAGTCCGAAGCAATAGTGTGCCATCCTAGGCAAGCCTCGCGATCCGATGCACATTCGCCCCTACCCCCCTCATGCGGTTTCCAGGGTTCGTCACCACCGGCGACGGCCCGTTGCAGCGAATATAGCGCCACGCGCACGGAACGGACGGCTGGGCGTAAGGCGTCGGTGTTTTCGGTAAGCAAGCAACCGCGGTGTCCCAGCAACACCACCGTAAACAATACGAACCGCCGGGGACATACGCGCGAATGTCATGAGGCATGACGGACAGTATGCCTCATGCCCGCGTTCTCGGCAGGCCGGTTACGCGCGCCAGGCCACCAGCGGGCCTACCCGACCCAATAGGAGCTATTGCATTACCGCGTTGAAGTTCCTACCCTACGGCCGAGCGAGCAGAGCGTGGTTGGTGCACTCGAAATCGTTCCGGACCAGCAAAAACGCCTCATCGAGCGGTGCCCGGTTTAGCCCGGCTTTCTCACCACCACCCTGTTGCGACCGCCGATCCGCTCGGTCTGGCGGGCCGTCTTTGTGCTGCGCAATCCTGCTCCGCGCAAAGCCCAGTGCGGCATCCCTGGCCGCCCCCTCGGCGGGCCTGTCGTCCACCGGACGACAGGCTCATCTGCCTCGCCCTTCAAGGCGGCTTGACGTAGTGTCCGCTACGCCTTCGCCGTTTTTCAGTCCGTGCGGCCGCCAGACCGGCGCCTCGGCAGCCTCGCGACGGGCAGTGGGGAGAAATCCGGGCTAGCGACCAGGACCCGCCTCTTTAGCCGAAATTTGGGCCTGGCCCAGGGCTACGGCACGTTTCGCGGTTTTTCGCAGCTCGTGGCCGTATCGGCTCCGATGCTTCCGTTGCAGTTATCGTCGTTATCCCCTTGTCCGTCCATGGCGTCGTTGCCCCTGCCGCCCTTCAAGACATCGTTGCCAGTCCCGCCGAACAGCTGGTCCCTACCCTGATTACCGAATAGCTGATCGTTACCCGCGCCTCCGCAGATGACGTCATTACCCTGGAGACCGTGGATGACGTCGTTACCGCCCCGTCCATGCATGACGTCGTTGCCCGGGGTGCCGACGAGCGTGTCGTTGCCGAGGGTCCCGGCGATGGTCGCCGGTAGACCGTTACAGGTGAGCGGGCGGCTGCGCCACAACACTGGACGAGGATGACGACGCCCGTGTGGGCTTAAGTGCATGACAATCCCGCTTCTTCGCTCACTAATGCGAAAATGGCGCTGTGGATGATCTACGATACCGGCGAGAGCAGGCGGGGATAGGCGGTGAATAGGTGATCTATCGGGATCGGAAATGACAACACCCATTAGCCCATCGGCGCTCGGGGTACGACGTGACCCATCGAGTGAGCTACCGTCTCTAAACGGAATCCGTACGAACTGCAAGGCCGCTACGGGTAAGTCATTAGCAACTGCAATGTTCGCTAAGCCCGTTTTCGACGGGTTGCGGTCCGACACTAGGCAAAACCCTCCGGTATTCCCAGTAGCCGCGGTCGAGCCGCCAACCGACACGCATTCCGCAACGGCACCACCCGGGGAACGGCCCGATCCAGCAAGAGGGCCGCCGTCTCGAAACGTGACCTGTAGGTACTGCAAACCCGCTACGAGTAAGTCATTGGCAACCGCAAAATTCGCGACGCCGCTTGTCAACGTGCGTAAGTCCGAAGCTAGGCAAGCTCCGGCATCCCCAGTCGTCGCCCTGGAGCCATCAACGGACACGCATTCCGCACCCATTGGCTCACTGGCATCCGGGGCACGACCTGATCGGCTGCCGTCTCGAAACGTGACCTGCAGGTACTGCATACCCGCCACGGGTACCTCATTGGCAACCGACAAATTCGCAAAGCCCGCTGTCGACGTGCTGAGGTCCGAAACTAGGCAAAACCGCCCGGCATCCCCCGTAGCCGCGGTCGAGCCGCCAATTGACACGCATTTCGCACGGCCAGGCGAGAAATAAGGTGATCTACCAGGCGAGCTGCTGTCCGCAGAGGTGATCTGTAGGAACTGCACACCCGCTACGGGCAAGCCATTGGCAACCGACAAATTCGCAAAGCCCGCTGTCGACGTGCTGAGGTCCGAAACTAGGCAAAACCCTCGATCATCCTCAGTAGCCGCAGTCGAGCCAGCAACAGACACGCATTCCGCACGCATCGGCGCACTGGCACTCGGGAAACGACGTGATCCAACGAGTTGGCTGCCGTCTCGAAGCGTGACCTGCAGGAGCTGCACACCCGCTGCGGGCAAGCCATTGGCAACCGCAAAGTTCACCAAGCTCGTTTTCGACGTGCTGAGGTCCGAAGCTAGGCAAAACCCTCCGTCACCCTGAGTAGCCGCGGTCGAGCCGCCCACCGACACGCATTCCGCACCCGTCGGCGCACTGGCAGTCGGGGAACGACGTGAATCACCATGTGATCCGTCGTCTCTAGCGTCCCTTGTGGACGTGCTGTGGTCCGAAACCAAGCAAAACTCTCCGGCATTCCAAGTAGCGGCGGTCGAGTTATCAACCGACTCGCATTCCGCTCCGAATTCCTTGGCGCCCAAGATCGTGTTTTGGAGGGGAAAGGGGCTTGTTTCTTGCAACCTGCCGGGGGTATTGAAGTCAGCCGCCAGAGCGGGTACGGACGACACGATGACGGCCAACACAGTACCTAACAACGCCCCTTTTTTTTTCATCGTATCTCTCCTAATCAATACCCAATCGAGCAGCGTATGACATCCCTTCGGGCAACACATCGCTCCGCCCATCGCTGCATTCGACGAATAAGCGGGTATGGTGAGGCTATTCTCCCTGCCTGTGTTGGCGGCCCTCACAATTACCGTACCCTATCCAGGAATCGTGCACCATGTTTTTCAATGGGACTATCAACTTCGTTGGTCCGCTACGTAGGCTCCCCAGGCCGCATCATTGTCACCGACCAGCTCCTGATGAAACACCGGTAAGGTCGCTACCGCGCTCTGTGTACTAGACGCTAGAACAGAGGCCCCGACCCTTAGAAGCCCTTCGATTAAAAAAACGGAAGGGGAAAACGTCCTTCAAGCCCCACCGGTACATTGATCCCCACCAAGAAATCGGGAGCCTCGTCAGTCAGACCAAAGCCTACAAAGGGCTCCACATACATTCGCTTCGCCAGCTGCACGGTGGTCATAAACTGGAGGCTATTGATGTCTAGTCCGGAACCGCCGATCTCATTTCCGTTTATTTCTGTGCGTCTAATCGCCGCACCGGCCATGGTCATGGACAAACTTACCCGGTCATTGAGTGAGAACCCCATGCCGATTGAATAGGGGATCTGGTCCCCGGGATCGACATCCCCTTGGGCCAGGGTCGAGGTGTATCCCAATGAGCCGAAGAACACCACCGGATCGATGGTCTTGACCAGCGAGACCCCGGTTCCCACGTTCCAATGCCCGGTACCCAATCCCCGATCCTCATCGCCTGTGTCGGCCTTAACATTCGCATTCAGGGTCACCTCGGGCAGCCCCCGATCTTCATGTATGGCTGCATATCGGAATGCCCAGCTGATATCCCCGAATCCCACACCAGTCTTTCGGGTGAAGGATGATGCAAATGGTCTAGAGTCAATCTCTTGTTCGGTGTAGGCCAATGGGACGCCAAAATTGAATTCCAGATCCTCTGCAAGACCATAGCGCATCAGTACATTTGCCTGCGCGAAGCGAGAAATAAACACCGGAAACCCTGGACTGATCTGACTGGTCTCAGCCTCTTTGGCATAAAAGGCCCCAAACTCCAATTGGATCTCCCCAGGCTTGAACAAAAGCTTTTGGGCGCGTAAAAACTGGTCCAATTCCCTTTTGGCCTCCTCGGCCTCCTTGCGGCGGTCGCCGTTCGCGACTTCAAATTCTTCCTGGTCAGACCGGCCGACGCTCTCTTTAGATGGGGGGGGCGCACTAGCGACCGGTTTTTTCTGCCCTTGGGTTTCTGCGGCGGCAGACTTTGATTGCGGCGTAGCGGCTGCTGCTAGCCGCTGCATTTGGCTTTTGAGGGTTTCCACCTCCCGTTTAAGCGTCTCATAATCCGTCTTGGGGACATAGCCATCCATTCGGCTGTCTGTCGCAGACGAAACCTGCTTGACACCTACCCCGATCACCGGCCTTCCGCCATCGATATCCGGCGTTCTATCTCCGCTCCCAAAAGCAGCGCCCGCGTCAGTCCCTTTGCCGAGATGGATCAAGATAAGACCCACGAAGACAAAGGCGATAAACACGTGAAAGACGGTCAAAATCGTATGCCTTCTTCCGCCGTCTCGGCGGACTGGCAAATGGCGAGAGCCTCGTGCGCGTCTGGCGACTGTCCTGTTGTTCTTTTTCATTCGTTCCTCCCTATTTGGCTGAATAGCGTTCTTCAGATTTCGGATGATGTTGCTACCCTAACCCCTTGTAATCCCGCATCGGAAAATAGAAGATTGCGCTTAGAAGCTCGCGACGGCACCACTTCCTCTCGGCGAGAATGGAAGAAAAAAGCAACAAAAGCGGGGAGAAAAGCGGGGTAGGTGTGCTTATTCCTGCGCTGCCAAGCCTCGTTAGTTACAACCCCAACCCAGCAGGACGCGCTCGTAAAACAAGGTTTACGCCGGACGACGCTGCCTGGTCCCACTGGTCGGCTGCCTGGCGCAACCTGGATGAAGGAGAATCGAGGCCCCGAGACAACGCTAAGGGATAATGCGTGATTCTCTCTTCTCCCGCCTTACCCAGGACAAACACAATCCCGGCCCACTCATCCAAAAAACGCTCTATGCTCATGCGCAGATTGCCGCGTGCCGGATCGGCCAAATAGACACGATCCCCAGCCACTCCACGGAGCACGGCAAAATGTTGATAACCGAATGGCCGGACGTGAACGATCACAGGAGCCAGCAACTGTGGAAGTTGGTCAACGCTGAGCTTAAAGCCCGCAGCCTGATAACCCTTCTGTTGAGCTACTACTTTGAGATCTAGGAGGGAAAAGCCAATCGTTGTCTTGCGGGCTTGCTCCTCTTCCGTCATCGTTTCAAGCCGGGTGTTAAGCAGCTCCAAGATCTCCTTTTCCGAGGTATTCTCCCCATAATAATAAACCATGAGAGTAGCCAGCGCCGCCGCACCGCACGAGTAGTCCAGTTGCTGCTTAACGACATATTGGTCGCGAAGCTCTTTCAGGGTATGACGCTTCCCCGTGGTCTCCTTGGCGCTGGTGGGAACATTCCAGGCCGCTTCTTCGGCCACACTCACGCCATTCATGGCAGACTGCAAGATCAGGACACCCGCGAGAAGTGGCCCTGCCCTTATCATATTCTTACGGATCAACTCGATCTCAATCGCGCCGAAGGCGCCTAACGCCCTCGACATCGTGGACTTCTACCGCATCTCCGCACCAACCCCGTCTGCCGATTGCCTAGTGACCTGCGGCACGGCCTTTCGAGACAAATCGGCAGGCGGCGGGGCTGTCCTGCCCGGTACGCCCCCACCTACGCCGCGGGGGCACCGCCTCGGTCCATAAAGAGGGCGAGCCCTAAGGCTGCATCGGGGCGATCTCCGGGAGCGGGGCGGACCCCGGCGGGCAGCTAAGTAGCTGATGAGATTATCACCAACCCTCCGAGCTGCCCGCCGGAGACCTTGACCTTACGGGCCCGTGGGGATCGGCAACGTGTCGATGGTGAACCCGTGAACCTGCAGGAATTGCGCGGCGGTTACGGGCAACTCATTGGTAACCGCGAAAGCAGCGGCGGCCGGAAGGAGCGCGATTAGGCATACCCCCCCTGGCGCGCCCGAGTCCGCGATTATGCCGCCAACGTCGCATGTCGCCCCTCCTTCAGTGGTGGCCAACACCCCGTCCTGGAGGGGAGCGGGAGTAACACCTTGCAATCCTTTGAGGGCATGGAAGTCCGCCGCTATGGCGGGGGTGGCCGACAACGCAACGGCCAACACACTACCTAACAATGTAGTTCTGATCATTGGTATTCTCCTAACTAATCAAGGCCGAATCGGGGCGGGGTATGACACATACCCCGGTCCTTCATCGGCGGGTTCGAAGTAACGGAACGTATGATTAGGTTCTCCCTGCCGATACAGTTCTTCTCCCTCAAAGCTAATATAGCTTATCCGGGAACCGTGCGCAACGGTTGAAGGATAAGGAAGTTCAACGCGGCTATGCAACCGGTACTGTTGCGTCGGACGGGTCGGCCGGTGATGGGGCGGTCCGTGGGGGGAAGGAGCGTTTGGGCTGGCCCCGGCCGAGTTCCGGGCTGTCGGGGCTCTGGGGGGGTGACGCAAAAAGGATAGGAAGTTCAACGTGGTTATGCAACCGGTACTGTTGCGTGGACGGGCCGGGCCGGTGATTGGGTGGTCCGCGTCGGGGGGAAGGGGGCGCTTGGGCTAGCCCCGGCCGGGTTCTGGATGCGTCGGGGCTCTGGGTGACGCAAAGACGAGACCCGGGCGCTACGCCCGTGAGCGAGCCTGGCCTTTGACCGCCCGAGGGGCTTGCAGTAAGCTCGAAGCACCCTTGCGGGAAAGCTCACGCCGGCTGCCTGGATCTCATCCGAGGGCGCCAGGACACCGAGGCGGTGATGTATGGTTGATGACACTGGGACGCTGAGACAGGGGGACCCAAAGGAGGACGTCATGCAGCGCAGCATTTCCATCTCAGCGTTGATCCCGCTCATTTCCAATCGCCCCGCCAAGCCGCCTCGCGTTGCCCGCGGAGCCCGGCTCAAAGCGGCCAGCATCGCCTGGGCCGCGGTGCTCATCGCGCCGGGTCTCGGTCCCACGTCGGTGATGGCGGAAGACGGGCCTGTGAGCGCCATGACTGTGCTGCGCAGTGCCACCAACCTCTGGACCGGCACAAGGACGGTGGTCCGTGACCACAGCAAGGCCGGCCCTGATCTGATGGCGCTCTATGGCGAGTATCAGACCTATATAAAGACACCGGACGCACACGCGCGGGGACCGTCGGGATTCATATCCCGTAACCCGTTGGCGCGGATCGCCGGGGGGTACGTGGTCATCGACACCGCGGCCGACGGCGATCCGCAGACCTTGACGGCGGAACTCGAGGCGCTCGGCCTTAAGAACGCGTCGGTATTCGGACGCATGGTGTCGGGGCGCCTACTCCTATCGGCGATCCCGACCCTCGAAAAAGTATCCTCCCTGAGATTCGCCCGCCTGTCCTATGCCATGACCCTGGTCGGCAGTGTCACGAGCCAGGGGGATACCGCGATGCGCGCGGACATCGCGCGCGGCGCCTTCGCGGTCAATGGCACCGGCGTCACGGTGGGAGTCCTCTCCGACAGCTTCAACTGCCTGGGGGGTGCGGCGGCGGGGGTGGCGAGCGGCGATCTGCCGGCCGGGATCGCCGTATTGGAGGAGATCGGCGACTGTACGGGCGCGCTCGACGAGGGACGCGCGCTCGCCGAGATCGTCCATGATGTCGCCCCCGGGACCGCGATCGCCGTCCACAGCGCCTTCAACGGCCAAGCCAATTTTGCCCAGGGCATCATCGATCTCGCCAACGCCGGGGCACGGGTGATCACGGACGATGTACTCATCTTCGCCGAGCCGATGTTCCAAGACGGCATCATCGCCCAGGCGATCGACCAGGTAAAGGCGCGCGGGATCAGCTACTTCAGCGCGGCCGGGAACGATGGTCGCCAGTCCTATGAGTCCCCCTTCCGTGGTAGCGGGCAGTTCAGAGAACTTGGCGAAGGGCCTGAGGAGTTGCACGACTTCGATCCAGGTCTCGGTGTTGATACCTGCCAGCAGATCACCATTCCGGTGGGCGAGACGTTGCGCCAAATCTTCCAATGGGACGAGCCCTTCTTCTCGGTCAGCGGGCCCCCGGGATCGCAGAGCGATCTGGACATCATTCTCACCGACGCGGCTTGTAACCAGGGCCTCGCCGGCAGCGCTGACTTCAACGTCGGTGGCGATCCCTTCGAGTTTTTCAGCTTCCGTAACGCCGGTCCCGCTACCACCTTCGGGGTGATCATCCTGCAGTTCTCCGGTCCGGACCCGGGATTGATGAAAACGGTGCTGTCTGGGAGCAGCGCCCTCACGATCAATGAGTTCGGCACCCAGAGCGGCACCTCCTTTGGCCACAGTGCCGCACGCGGCGGGCTCGGCGTCGGAGCCGCCGATTACCCGGATACGCCAGCGTTCGGGCAGAACCCGCCGCTCATCGAGGATTTCTCTTCGGCCGGGGGCATCCCCATCCTCTTCGATACTGCCGGGAACCGGCTCGCCACACCCGAGGTCCGCCAGCAGCCGGCCATCACGGCGCCGGATGGCGCCAACACGACGTTCTTCTTCCGCGGCGTCGATCCGGAAGGGGACGGCTTCCCGAACTTCTCCGGGACCTCGGCCGCCGCCCCGCATGCCGCCGGAATCGCGGCATTGATCACGGAGCGGAACGCGTCATTGGGCCCCGACAACCTCTATTCCGTCCTGAAAACCACGGCAGTCGACATGGACGATCCGGCGACCGCCGGCTTCGACACCGGATTCGACTTCGGCACCGGTTTCGGGTTGATCCAGGCCGACGCGGCGCTCGCTGCGGTCCCACCGCCACCACCGCCACCACCGCCACCACCACCTGCACTCTCACCACCCGGGCCCCGGCCCGTCGCCACTTGTCAGGCCAGGGGCGGGTGCGGGATCCTGCTCGCCTGCCAGGACACGAGTACCTTATGCACCAGCCAGCTCAATCTCACCGTGCCTGCTAGTGCCCTCAAGCTCGGGCGTGACCCCGGAACGTCGGCCAAGGCGCGCCGACGGATCTCGTTCGCCGCCGCCGTGGTCAACGTCCCGCCGGGTCGCACCGACACCTTCCAGCTCCCCCTCACCAACCGCGGCAGGAAGATCGTCAGGAAAAAAAACGTGAAGAGACTCAAGGGCAGGTTGGAGGTGAGGGATGTTAGCGGGGCCACCGTCAGCAACACCCCGATCATCCTCCGGCTCATCACCAGGCCGAGGTGACGAGCCCTGCGCTACCCTCCCCCGCCATCGCAGTCGCTCCGGGAGAGGGCTAGGGCGAGGGGATCGTAAAGAGGGCGTTTCATGATCGTGCATGGCATAGATTGATTCCGTGCCGGCCGGCGACTCGGCGCTCGGGCCCTGGGCGCTCTTCGTCAGCGCCTTCGTCTCGGCGACCCTCGCGCCGGGCGGCTCGGAGGCGGTTCTGGCCTGGCTCGTGGCCCAGACCGGGCACGATCCGCTATGGCTCCTCGCCGTCGCCACGGTCGGAAATACGCTCGGCGCCGTGAGCACCTGGCTCCTCGGCCGACTCGCGGCGCTCGGCTACCCTCTCGAGCGCTTTATGAAGGAACGGAGCGAGAAGGCCCTGGCCTTCGTGCAACGCTGGGGCGTTTGGTCTCTTTTCCTATCGTGGCTTCCGGTGGTCGGTGACGGCTTGTGCCTGGCCGCCGGGTGGCTGCGACTCCCTTTTCTCGCATGCCTCGTCGCGATCACTGTAGGGAAGCTCCTGCGCTATACGGCGGTGGTGTGCGCCTTCCTACCGTGAAAATCGCGCTGGCATACCGCCTAGCGGGCTTGACGACGGCAGAACATCGTCCGACTTATTAGTTAAAGTCGTGGCGCACTATACGGAGGGCGACTATCCGCTGCGCGGCCAGCGTTGAAAAATCCTAGCCAAAGACATTTGAAATTTATCGTCCCTTCCCCCTCGTACGGGGGGTAGGATGGGGGTCGAGCCTATCCGAACCGCGCCGCTCGACCCCTACTCTGACTGTCCGACGCTACGCAGGGGAGGGAATGCGGAGGCTCCCTCCCCTGTCCGCGCTTTCTGCGGACGGGGGAGGGTAGGGTGGGGGCCAAGCCTTTCAGCCGCTGACCAAGACTCGTCTCCACCTGACGCGCCTGGCCCCCACCCTGACCCTCCCCCGCTGCGCAGGGGAGGGACTACCCTGGCGTTTGCAGCTTATTGACTTTGCATGTGAATCAGGACTTGTTTGAGCGGTGTTGTTCGACATTGACGAGGCAAGTATCTATACGTCGCAAGCCAAGCGCGACGGTGTCGGTCGTCGATCACCTTATCTCGTCCAGCACTTTTCGCGACCGATGCGGTTGTCTTCGTTCACCACATCCTGCGCGAGCTTTTGTTACCCATGTCCCCGACCGTTCAGGTTATTCCCCTGTAAACAATCGTAGAATCGTAGGATGTGCCGACGTAAGGAGGCGCATCAGTCGCGGGACATCCGCTCGACAGGATGCGCTTCGTGCCTCAGCGCATCCTGTCGGGCTCTACTCGACTATCTGGAGCGCATCAGCCAACGCTTGGGGGACTTCGAGTGGGAAAAATTGATCGATCGGCGTGGAGTTTGATTTTGACTTCCGATGCCGTGGGTTTCGTACCAGTGAAGCTCTGCGGTATGCACGGTGCCATCCCTCAGCCGCAAGGCCCGAGGAAAGAATAGGACCTTCAACGCGGTTTCGTATATTGCCGGATCAGCGAACCCACAGGGAAGCGTGGCGATGCCGCCGGATCTCGTGCGAAAGTAGGCCATAGCCCTCCGGCTCGACCCCCGCCGCGACTCACCCCTGCCTGGGTTCGCCCATTGTCCAATCTCGGGTGGTCGGGCACTATACGGACGGCCCCCGGCCCGTACAGTACCGGTCGGGATCGATGGCGGATCGACGCGGCCATCCATTCACAGCCTCCCAGCCATGCCGGCCCTCCAGCACTCGTTCAAGACCTTGAGGCGCGAATGGCGCTCGGGTGAGCTACGGCTCATCGCCGCGGCGCTCGTCGTCGCGGTCGCGGCAGTGACCGCCGTGACCCTCTTCACCGATCGGGTGCGCCAGGCCATGGTGCTGCGCGCCAACACCTTGCTCGCCGCCGATCTGGCCCTCGATTCGTCGTTCCCCATCCCCGAGCCTTACCTCGAGAAGGCCCGGCGTCTGGGGCTCGAGACGGCACAGACCTTATCGTTTCGCAGCATGCTGGTGGTCGGAGGGCGCATGCAGCTCGTCGAGGTCAAGGCGGTGGAGGGGGACTATCCCCTGCGCGGCAGGCTGGCCGTGGGCAGAGACCCCTTCGCCGCCCCCGTGCCGACCGATGTCGTGCCCGAGCCGGGCATAGCGTGGCCGGATGCGCAGCTCGCCCAGGTTTTGAAGCTCTCCCCCGGGCAGGGGATCACCCTGGGAGACGCGAAGCTGGCCGCCGGCCCGGTGCTCATCTACGAGCCGGACCGGGGTGGGGAGGCATTCCACATCGCCCCGAGGCTCCTCATGAACTGCGCGGATGTCCCGGCCACCGGGCTCATCGCGCCGGGGAGCCGGGTGAGGCATCGACTGCTTGTGGCCGGCGAGCCAAACGCCATCGCCGGCTACCGCGGCTTCGTCGAAGCACGGGCGAACGAGGCGATCGAGCTCGTGAGCGTGCGCGACGCCCGGCCGGCGCTGCGCGTGACGCTCGAGCGCGGCGAGCAGTACCTGCGGCTCACGGCGCTCGCGAGCCTGTTCCTCGCCGGCATCGCGATCGCCATGGCCGCGCGCCGCTTCGCGACCCGGCACCTCGATCACTGCGCGATCCTGCGCACCCTCGGCGCGACCCAGGGCTTCCTCCTCAGGGTCTATGCATTGTGCCTCTTGTGGCTCGGGCTCTTGACCAGCGCGCTCGGCTGCCTCGTGGGCGCCGGTGCCCAGTTCGTGCTCGCCCGGCTCCTGACCGGCCTCGTCGAAGGGGGCCTGCCGGCCCCGTCCTGGACGCCGCTCGCCATCGGCGCGGTCACGGGCCTCACCGCGCTCATCGGTTTCGCCCTGCCACCGATCGCGCACCTCCGGCACACCCCGCCCGCGCGCGTCTTGAGGCGCGACCTCGACACCGGTCATCCGCCCGCCCACCTCATCTATGTCGCGGCCATCGCCACCCTCCTCTTGCTCACGAGCTGGCACGCGCAAGAACTCTGGCTCACGCTCTACGTGGTCGGCGGGAGCTTTGCGACCACGGCGGCCCTGGCCCTGTGTGGCTGGCTCCTGGTCCTGGGGCTCCGGCCGCTGTGCCGGCGCGTTGGGATCGCATGGCGCTACGGGCTCGCCAACATCGCGCGGCGCGGGGCGGCGAGCGTCGCGCAGTCGGTGGCGCTCGGCCTCGGCATCATGGCGATCCTGCTGCTCACGGTGGTGCGCGGCGATCTCCTGGCCAACTGGCAGGCGCGCCTGCCCCCGGATGCGCCCAATCACTTCGCGATCAACATTCAACCGGCCGAGGTCGAGGCGGTACGTGCGTTCTTCGCCGAGCACGGCCGGCCCCGGCCCACGCTCTACCCCATCGTCCACGGGCGGTTGCGGGCCATCGCCGGAAAGCCGGTCGAGGTCGAACGCTATGAGGACGAACGCGCCCGGCGACTCGCGGGCCGGGAGTTCCACCTGAGTTGGGCCGCGGAGCTGCCCCACGACAACCGCGTGCTGGCGGGCCGCTGGTGGGGGAGCGGGGTGGCTCGGGAGTTCTCGGTCGAGACCGAGCTGGCCGCGCTCCTCGGGATCCGGCTCGGTGACCGCCTGCGTTTCCGGGTCCTCGACCAGGACCTCGAGGGCACGGTCACGAGCCTGAGGAGCGTGGCCTGGGACTCCTTCAACCCCAACTTTTTCGTGATCGCGGCGCCGGGGATGCTCGATGCCTTTTCCGAGAACTACATCACGAGCTTTTATCTCGGCCGCGAGCAGAAACCCTGGCTCTTCGATCTGGTGAAGCGCTTCCCGAGCATCACCTTACTGGATCTCGCGGCCCTCATGGACGAGATCCAGGCGATCATCGATCGTGTGGCCATGGCCGTCCAGTTCGTGTTCGGCTTCGCCCTCTTGGCCGGGCTTCTAGTCCTCTTCGCCGCGGTACACGCGACGCTGGACGAGCGCCTGCGCGAAAGCGCCGTGTTGCGGACCTTAGGGGCCGGGCGCGGGGTGGTGGCACGCGGACTGGCCTCGGAGTTCCTGGCGCTCGGGGTGATCGCGGGCCTGCTCGCCGCGGTCGGTGCCTCGGGGATCGGTTTTCTACTCGCCCGCCACGTGTTCGACATCGCCTTCACGTTCAACCCCGCCCTCCTCGCCTACGGCATCGTGGGGGGAGGCCTCGGGGTCACGGCCTTCGGGCTCATCGCGACGCGGCCGGTATTGAACAGCGCCCCCCTCGAGACCCTGCGGCGGGTGTAACCTCTATCCGCGGCAAAGAAGGCGCATAGCGGAAAGTATCCCATGTTCATGTTCCAATTTCCTCTCGCTGATACGACCCGCGACTCTTGATCTCGAGCACACCAGGCGGTGGACATTTTCCACCAAACGCTAGGACGTTCAACGCGGTTTTGCAACTGGCAAATGTTGCGTCGGATGGGCCGGTCGGTGATTGGGGGGCGCGGGAGGGGCGGGAAGAGGCCCGGCCTACTTCTTGATGCCTGACGGCTTCGTGGTGTCCGACGGCCGCAGCTTGCCGAGGTACAGTGCCACTCGCTCGGACACGTTCTCGAACTCGCCGATCGCCTCGGCGGTGTTCGCGCCGCCTGCGCCGAGGAAGCTCATGTCGGCCCCGCCCTGCTGTGCGTTGCCGTGGCAACCCTGGCAGCCGCCCATGTCGAAGCTCTTGCCCTGATAGGTCAGGTTGGTGCCCAGCGTGGTGCCGGCCGGCCCGGTGCCCAACGGGGTGAAGTCCGGCGGCCCGGTGGTGCTGCCGGGCGCGTTGTAGGCCGCCTTGTTGCCCACGAAACTCTGGAAGAACGCGTTGGACTCGATCGTGTTGTTGGCCAGGAAGAAGTCCGGCAGGTCGCCGGCCGCGTTCGCGTAGTCGACCGGCGTACCCTGCACGCCGACCAGTTGGTAGTACTGCCAGACCGAGCTGGCGTTGGCCTGCTTGATCGCGGCCTGCACGCAGCTGTTGACCGCCCGTACGTCGGCCGAGGGCAAGGTCGAGCCCTGGTTGGCGACGCGCTGCCAGTCCTGCACCTTGCCCACCGTGGCGGCCGGACCGCCATACTCGGTGTTCACGAACTTCAGGTTCGATGCGGGGTTGTCGGCCTGCTCCCAGGTGGCGAACACGTAGGCGGGGAAGTCGCCCGTCTTGTGGATGATGTGCAGCCCGACCAGCCCCCAAGTCTGGCCCGCCCCGTTGGAATAGCACACGTTCGTGCCCGTGCGGGGTTGGTAGAACACCACCGGCGCGACGAAGAAGCGCCCGCTCTTGGCCTCGGCGTCGGTCAGCAGGCGCCAAGCGGCCTTGACGTGGATGGTGCCTTCCGACCCGGCCCCGCCGCAGGGCAGGCAGTAGCCGGCCGTGGGCGAGGAGCTGACGACCTGCGCGCAGTTCTTGGGCTGGCTCTGCTGGCAGATCGCGCCATAGGTGGCGAGGTTCGACTTGTTGCGGGATTGGTAGGTCGTCTGGTTTTGCACGGTGAAGAGCTGGTTCCTGACGATGTAGTCGTAGTTGGCGCGGTTCACCTTGGCCTGGAACAGGATCTGGATCTTGTCGCTCGCACCGGCGGGCTGCGCGAACATGTAGTCGAGGCCGAGCTGGCTGTTCTCGTCGAGGTTCGTGAAGACGTTGGGGTTCGTGTCGCCCGTGCCGCACGGTCCCGTGAGGTTGGCATAGACATACGCGGGCGCCCCGTCGAAGCTGGCGCTCGGCTCGCCCGTGGCCGGGAACAGCTCGTTCTTGTGCCGGTAGCTCTGCCACACCGTCATCTGCGGCTGGGCACTGCCGGGCTGGCCGAAGAAGGTGGTCGACCCGTCCGGCGTGCCGCGCTTCCCGTTGCTGTCGTAGGACGAGGCCCAGTTGAGCGCGACGAAGTGCTGCCAGGCGAAGGTGGCCAGTTGCGTCTGCGACGCCGGCAGCGTGCCGCCATAGTCCGGCGGGGGCGTGGAGTTGCCGAAGTCGGGCAGCACGCCAGTGCACTGCCCCGGTGCTGCGAGCGCCGCGCCGGGCGTGGGCGCGCTCACAGTCGCCACTTCGGATGGGCCGCTACACGCCGCCAGCAAGAGCACGCTCGCCAGCGTGAGCATCCCGAGCGCACCCGAGCGGTACGCGTGTGCCGAGAACGAGCTCGTGTGGTCGAGCACCCACCGGGTCGTGCGATCTGCTTGCATTAATGGCCTTCCTCCTCGGTGCTGCAATTTCAAGCAAGTATGAATAAGTTCTTTCACAAACGCTCCGTCCGCTCGAGGTCCCGCTATTCCGCTCCTTCCCCGGCCTGATTGAGCGCGGTCTCCAGGCGCGTCAGGATCTCGTCGGCCACCGGGCCGCTCTCCCAATTGCCGTCGTCGTCCAGCACCACCACCTCGGTCTTTTCGCCGATGCCGGTCAACTGCACCTCGTGCTCGGTTTTGTCGCCGCGCCAGAACGCCAGGGACGATAGGAAACCCGCTTTCTCGGTGGCGGCCCCCTGAGCCCCCGTGAAATCGACGAAATACACGCCGCGATCCCGATCCTCGTCCGCGACCGTGAAGCCGGCCTTGGCCAGGGCTCGACCGGTCAGATGCCAGGCCTCGGAGAAGTCCTCGGTGACCCGCAGGTATTTCTTGCCCTCACCGGCGCTCACGAGCTCGGCCCGCCCGCCCGCGCCTGTTTGGCCGACCCCGGCGGCGGCGGGCCGCGGCGAATGTTCGGTGTCGCGTTCGGGATCCTCTTCAGGCACATCTTCGGGTTCATCGTCGCCACCGCCGGCCGGGGTGCCGGTCGCATAGGATGGGGACTCG
>JBOIDR010000005.1:39072-71443 GCA_050740695.1 Gammaproteobacteria bacterium
GACTCGAGATCGGACTCGGACTCGAGATCGGACTCGGACTCGAGATCGGACTCGGACTCGAGATCGGACTCGGACTCGAGATCGGACTCGGACTCGAGATCGGACTCGGACTCGAGATCGGACTCGGACTCGAGATCGGACTCGGCCACGGGCTCGGGCTCGGGTTCCGATGCCGGTTCCTCCTCGTCGGCCGGTGCGCGTTCCGCGGCGTCCTGGTCGGCAATGCGCTCGTCATCGTCCGACCAGCCGTAGTCGGCGCGGCTGTCGTCGAGCGCGGTGGTGTCTTCCGGGGACTCCTCCGCAGGACTCAACGGTGCTGCCGGGGCACGATATCGTTCTCCACCCGAGTCATCCCCCGCCCGCTCGCCGCCGCGCCTGGCGATACGTTCCTGATAAGTCGAATAGCTGGCGGTACCCTTGGCGTCCACCTCCGGCACCGACAGGGTGTCCGAGATGGCATCGGAGGACAGGTCGGGGGGTATCTCGAGGTCCGGCAGCGACGCGCTCTTCCGGTACTCCTTGTTGCGGTCGGGGATGACATCGTCGAAGGTGGGGAACCAACTGCACCCGAGCATCGCAGAGAGGCAAAGACCGAGGATCGATCCACGCACCACGGGCCCACGCATGATGGGGTTTTGCCTCACGCTTGACATCACGTTCGGGCCCCGCCCGGGACCCCCGGAACAACTACGTTTAGGGACACGCGGATGCCTCCGCGGCGGCCACGGAGACGCCCGCTTGCCGCATGGCCTCCCGGACAGGAGCATGAAAGGGCTCCGCCAGCCACGTCAGGGGCAGTCGGATCCCGCGTCGGATGAGCCCCATCTCGTGCAGCGCCCATTTCACCGGGATGGGGTTGGACTCGGCGAATAGATCACGGTGCAGGCCGCGGAGCCGCGCATCGATCGACGCCGCCCGTGCTCGATCCCCCTTCGCGGCCGCGGCACACATCTCGTGCATGGCCTTCGGGGCTATATTGGCGGTCACGGAGATCACCCCCTGCCCGCCCCGCAGGATGAACTCCATGGCGGTGGCATCGTCCCCGCTCAGGAGCACGAAATCGGGCCCGCAGCGCTCCCGCAGGGCCTCGACGCGACTGAGGTCCGCGGTCGCCTCCTTGACCCCGACGATGTGCTTGACCCGTGACAGGCGCCCCACCGTCTCGGGCAGCATGTCACAGGCCGTGCGGCCCGGGACGTTATAAAGGATCTGGGGGATGGCCACCGCCTCGGCCACGGCCCGATGGTGCAGATAGAGCCCCTCCTGCGTGGGCTTGTTGTAGTAGGGGGTGACGAGCAGGCAGGCATCGGCACCGGCGGCGCGCGCGCAGGCACTCAGGCGGATGGCCTCGGTGGTCGAGTTGGCCCCGGTGCCGGCGATCACCGGCACTCGTTTGCGGACTTGCCGGACGACCCGGCGGATCACCTCGCAGTGCTCTTCCTCGTTCAGGGTCGCCGACTCACCTGTGGTCCCGACGGCCACTATGCCGTCGCCGCCGTTCTCGATATGGAACTCGCAAAGCCCCCGGAGCCCGCCCCAATCGATGGGGACCTCCGCGCCCTGTCCGGTTTCCATCGGCGTGGCCAGGGCCACGATACTGCCTCGAAACATCGATCGCGTCTCTCAACGCCTGTGATGGACCGGGGATAGTACGTGCCCGCCCCGCACTTGACAAGGACGGTCCCGCCCACCCGGCGCCCGATAGGGCCCCCCGAAATCGTTGACAAGCCCTACCAAACCCCGCATAGTCATGACTCCTTCTCAATCCCTGCGGAGTCATCGCTTGGCCAATTCGCCATCTGCCGGCAAACGGGCACGCCAGGCCGAGAAACGCCGTGCCCATAATCAGGGTCGGCGTTCGGCCTTGCGCACCGCCATCAAGAAGGTGGTGCGGGCGGTGGAGTCGAAAGACCGGAACGCCGCCCCCACCGCCTATCGGTCCGCCGTGCCGGTCATCGACCGCATGGCAACGAAAGGCATCATCCACAAGAACAAGGCGGCACGCCACAAACGCCGCCTGCACGTGGCCGTATCGGCGCTGGGCACGCAGAACGCCTAGAGGTAGGGAGGGTTAGCCGCGCCTTTCGCGGCGTAACCCACCAACCCGTCGGCCGGCCGACACCTTGCCCGGCGACAAGTTTAAGTCACTTTGACAAGTCGCTTTGGCCAGGTTCCTTCCGGGCTACGGTAGCCAACTCACAATAGCACCAGGTTATCCCGGTGGATCAGCTCGGGCTCATCCACATAGCCCAGGATCGCTTCGATTCGATCGCTGGGCTGGCCTATGATGGCGCGTGCCTCGGCGGCGGCGTAGTTGATCAAACCCCGCGCGATCTCCCGCCCTTCCCGGTCCACGCAGCGGACCAGCTCGCCGCGCGCGAACTCGCCTTCGACCAACTGGACGCCGACCGCCAAGAGGCTGCGCCCTGATTGGATCAGCACCCGCACGGCGCCCTCATCGAGCACCAACCGGCCCCTGGACTTGAGCCCCCCGGCCAGCCATCGCTTGCGTGCGGCCACGGGCCCCTGTCCGGGGACCAGGAGGGTGCCGAGGGCCTCGCCCCTGGCCAGGCGGATCAGGATCTCGGGTTCCGCGCCAGAGGCGATCAGCGTCGCCGTGCCCGATCGGGCCGCGAGCGCCGCGGCGCACAGCTTGGTCTGCATGCCGCCGCGTCCGAAGGCCGTGCCTTGGCCGGCCATGGCCTCGAGCGCCGGATCGCCGGCGCGCGCCTCGGGGATGAAACGAGCTTGCGGATCGAGTCGCGGGTCGTGCTCGTAGAGGCCGGCCTGATCGGTCAGGATCACCAGTAACCGGGCCTCGACCAGGTTGGCGCAGAGCCCGGCCAGGGTGTCGTTGTCCCCGAAGCGGATCTCCTCGGTGGCGACCGTGTCGTTCTCGTTGACGACCGGCACGACCCCGAGTGACAGGAGGGTCTGCAGGGTGCTCCGGGCGTTTAGATAACGCCGGCGGTGGGCAGCATCGTCATGGGTGAGCAGGACCTGGGCGGTATGCAGGCCGTGGCGCTTGAAGCACGCCTCGTAGGTCTGGATGAGTCCCATCTGGCCGACGGCGGCCGCGGCCTGCAAGCGGTGCAGCGCGTGCGGGCGTGCCGGCCAGCCAAGGCGCGCGACCCCCTCGGCGACCGCCCCCGAGGTTACCACGACGATCTCCCGCCCTTCCCGGCACAGCGCCGCGATCTGAGTGACCCACGCCTCCAGGGAATCGGCCCGCAGCCCCTGGCCCTGGTTAGTGGCGAGCGAGCTGCCGATCTTGACGACCCAGCGCCGCGCCTCGGCAAGCGTCTTACGGCACGGCGACAGGGGCATCTTCGAGGTGTATCCGGGGCCCCGGACTGCGAAGTTCCTCCAGGCGCCCGGCGAGCCGGTATACCAGATCACGGCACCCGGCACCGGTCTTGGCCGAGATCGGCGCGTACGCTCGCGTCCAGTCCAGCTCTTCGAGGATCACCCGGCAATGGCGCTCGCGCTCGGCCTCGGGCAGGAGATCGATCTTGTTCAGCACCAGCCAGCGTTCACGGGCATGGAGCCCCGGGCTGTATTGTTTCAGTTCCCTTTCGATGACGCGGATCGCCTGAGCGACCTCGCCGATCTCGCCGGCCGCATCCGCCACCTGGAGCAGGAGACGGGTGCGCTCGAGGTGCTTCAAGAACTGGATCCCGAGCCCCGCGCCCGCCGCCGCGCCGGCCACGAGGCCGGGCACATCGGCCACCACGAAGCTATGGTCGACGTCCACCGACACCACGCCGAGGTGCGGGTGCAGGGTCGTGAAGGGGTAGTCGGCCACCTTCGGGTGCGCCGCCGAGATGGCCCGGATGAGGCTCGACTTCCCCGCGTTCGGCAGGCCGACCAGACCGACATCGGCGAGTACGGACAGCTCCAGGCGCAGTCGCCGCGATTCCCCCGGCCGGCCTTTCGTGGTCTTGCGCGGTGCACGGTCGGTGCTGGTCTTGAAGCGCGTATTGCCCCGGCCGTGCAGGCCGCCCTGGGCCACGAGCAAACGCTGCTTCGGCGCCACCAGATCCCCGATCAACTCGTCCGTATCGGCATCATAAGCGCGTGTCCCGGCCGGGACGCGGATCATGAGATGACCCCCGGCGCGGCCCGAGCACTGTGCCCCCATGCCCGATCGTCCCGATTCGGCCTTGAAGCGCCGCTGATAACGGAACTGGACGAGGGTGTCGACACCCCCCTCGGCGATCAGATAGACACTGCCGCCATCGCCGCCGTCTCCGCCATCGGGTCCGCCCCGCGGGACGTACTTTTCACGCCGGAAGCTCAGACAGCCATGGCCGCCGGCGCCGGCCTCCACCTCGATGAGCGCGCTATCGACGAATTTCACGGCGAGACCCCGCGATCATCCCGCATCCGTCGGCATCCGTAAGGCCCATCGACAAAAGGCCCCGTCGCGACGGGGCCTCTGCGTGCCTGGAGCAATATAGTAAGTTAGCCGCCCGTCGTTTCCGACTGGCCCGGTATCACGCTGACGAAGGTCCGGTTGTGGGGACCCTTGGTCTCGAATACCACGCGCCCCTCCGCCTTGGCGAAGAGCGTATGGTCCTTCCCACAGCCGACATTGGTGCCCGCGTGCCAGCGGGTGCCCCGCTGCCTGACCAGGATATTTCCCGCGACCACGATCTGTCCGCCGTAACGCTTTATGCCGAGGCGCTTCGAGTGTGAGTCCCGGCCGTTACGGGTGCTGCCGCCTGCCTTCTTATGTGCCATTGCGCGTCACCTTATCTAGACCCGACGGGATCAACCCGGCGGGCGGCAGGCCGGCCAGGCGGATGGATCGGATCGTGACCTCCGTAAAGTCCTGTCGGTGACCCATCTGCTTTCGATAATGCTTGCGGCGCCTGAACTTGACGATCCGCAGCTTGGGGCCTCTGCCGTGGGCCGTGATCTCGGCCTCTACCTTCGCCCCCTCCAGGATCGGGCGACCGACCTCGATGCGATCACCGTCCACGACCATGAGGACCTCGGTGAGATCGACCGAGGCACCCACGTCGCCGGGGAGCTTTTCGACCCGCAGGGTCGATTCCGCTGTCACCTTGTATTGTTTACCGCCGCTCTTGATCACCGCGTACATCTGATGTAACACCTCACGACCGGTTTTCCGGGCGGCCGATCCCGGGGCGAGGATTGTACGGAGATCGGGTGTCCCGCACAAGGCGCTCGCCCCGCCCGCTTGCGTCGCGGGGACCTGTAGGGGCGCCCTTGTGGGTGCCCCCCGGACGCCTTCACAGTGGCGCAGCCTCGTTTGCGCCCCGGAGGGGCGCGGTCCGGCGACACCGCGAAGACCGTGACAATCGCCGGGAGAGCTTGGCACAATGCGAGACGCATGCTCACCGGATGCCTCCCCACGAAGATCGACGCGCTGCGCGCGCTCATCGCCGACGACATCGCCGATGTCGACCGGCTCATCAAGCTGCGCCTGTATTCCGAGGTCCCGCTCATCAACCAGTTGAGCCACTACATCGTCCAGAGCGGTGGTAAGCGCCTGCGGCCGGTGCTGGCGCTCTTATCCGCCCACGCCCATGGCTATGGCGGCCGCCTCCATATCCACCTCGCCGCCATAGTGGAGCTGATCCATACCGCGACCCTGCTGCACGACGATGTGGTCGATGCTTCGGATCTCAGGCGCGGGCGCGAGACCGCCAACCTGGTCTTCGGGAACGAGGCGAGTGTGCTGGTGGGCGATTTCCTGTACTCGCGCGCCTTCCAGATGATGGTCGATGTGCGTGACATGCGGGTCATGGAGATCCTCTCGGACGCGACCAATACCATCGCCGAGGGAGAGGTCATGCAGCTCATGAACTGCCATGACCCCGATACCAGCGAGGAACGCTACCTGGCCATCATCCACAACAAGACCGCGAAGCTGTTCGAGGCCGCCGCCAGGCTGGGCGCGGTGCTGTCTGGGGCGGTCGCCGCGGCGGAGGAGGCGATGGCGGCCTACGGGCGGCATCTCGGCACCGCCTATCAGCTAATCGACGATGTGTTCGACTACACCGCTAGCGCCGAGCAACTCGGTAAGAACATCGGTGACGACCTAGCCGAGGGCAAGCCCACCTTGCCGCTCTTGTACGCTTTACGGCACGGGAGCGCGGCCCAGGGCGCGCTCTTGCGCGGCGCCATCGAGGCGGGCGGGCGGGGGCAGATCGGCCCGGTCATAGAGACCATTGAAGCCACCGGCGCCATCACGTACACTGCCGCGCTCGCGCGCTCGGAGGCGCGGTGCGCGCTGCGGGTGATAGAGGATCTAGGCGCGTCCCCGTACAAAGACGCCCTGCTCGCGCTCGCGGCGTTCGCGGTCGACCGCAGGTCTTGACCGCTCCGGCAGCGGGGCCCATCCGGGCATCGGGCCAGGGTAAATCGGGCCAGGGTAAATCGGGGTGTAGCTCAGCCTGGTAGAGCACTGCCTTCGGGAGGCAGGAGTCGCACGTTCAAATCGTGTCACCCCGACCAACATTGACTGTCGGGGGCACCGTCCCCCTCCGTCACGCCAGAAACTCCATCTCCTCCGGCGGTTGCGGTGGGGTGCGCGGCCGAAAGCCCAGGACCTCGATGCGCCGCCGCCTGGCCTCGCGCCGACGCTCCTGTTCGCGCGCCTCGGTGTTCGTGAGGAACAGGAAATACGCCACGATCGCGGCGTGGCAGAAGTACAGGAAGATTCCGAACCACGGTTCCATGCCGACACCTGCCGGATATTACCGCACCGGCGCCGGTAAATAGCAAGCCTCACGGTGTTCTCCATGACCCCCCAGCCGGTCTCGCACCCAGACCTAGGTGCGGTCCCGACAGGCCCGCCCGGCTTTCCACCGGGGTTCCTGTGGGGCGCGGCGACCTCGGCCTATCAGATCGAGGGCTCGCCCTTGGCCGATGGCGCCGGGGCGAGCATCTGGCATCGCTTCTCCCACACCCCCGGGACCATCGCGAACGGCGAGACCGGCGACCTTGCCTGTGACCACTACCGGCGCTTTCCGGACGACGTGCGCCTGATGCGGGAGCTCGGCTTGCGAGCGTATCGGTTCAGCGTGAGTTGGGGCCGGGTCTTGCCGGAGGGGCGTGGCCAGGTCAACCGCAAGGGGCTCGCGTTCTACGAGCGCCTCGTGGATATGCTGCTGGATCACGGCATCGCGCCGGTCGTAACCCTTTATCACTGGGACCTGCCGGTGGCCCTGGAGGAACGGGGGGGATGGGCGAACCGCGACATCCGCCACTGGTTCGCGGACTACGCCTGTCTGCTCTACCGCTCGCTCGGCGATCGCGTCGAACTGTGGATCACCTTGAACGAGCCTTGGGTCATTATGCAGGGTGGTTATATAGCAGGGAAGCTGGCACCGGGGCGTCGCGATCTGGCCGAGGGCGCGCGCGTCTCGCAGAACCTGCTCCTCGCCCATGGACAGGCGGTTCGGGCCTATCGCGCAGACGGCCGCCACGCGATCGGGATAGCCGTGAACCTGGAGCCCAAGTATCCGGCATCGGGATCGCCTGCCGATCGCGAGGCCACGGTACGGGCCGACGCCTATATGAACCGCCAATTTCTCGACCCGATCTTCCTCGGCGAGCATCCCGCCGAGATCCGCGAGATGTTCGGTGCGGCCTGGCCGGAGTGGTCCGATGAGGATATGGCGCTGGCTCGCTCGCCCATCGACTCCTTGGGCGTCAACTATTACACGCGCGGCCTGACCCGACACGACCCGGCGGTCAAACCCCACCGCGCACGGAACATCTCCGAAGCGGCCCGGCGGACCACCGAGATGGGCTGGGAGGTGTGCCCCGAGGGGCTCATCGATATTCTGGAACGGGTGAAGGCCCGCTACGGCAATCCGCCGATCTTTATCACCGAGAACGGGGCAGCGTTCCCGGACCCGCTTCCCTGCCAGGGCATCGTCGATGACCCCTTGCGCATCGCATATCTGCGCGACCACCTGCGGGCCGCGCACACGGCGCTGGCACGGGGCGTCGATCTGCGCGGTTACTTCGCCTGGTCGCTCCTGGACAACTTCGAGTGGGCCGAGGGGTATTCCAAGCGTTTCGGACTCGTCTCCGTGGACCGCGAAACCCAGGCTCGCATCCCCAAGGCCAGCGCGCGCTTCTATACCGAGGTGATCGATACCCACGGTGCCTGTTTATCGGACCGGTGAGCACGATGGCCGGCAGCTGCCGTTAGCCGTATCGTGCCGCGAGGCAGATAGGCCCGACCCCTGCGTCAGGTATCGTCGACCGATACTTCCATGATCGTCCTGTTCACCGATTTTGGCCCCTGCGGGCCCTACCTGGGGCAGATGAGCGCGGTGCTGCACCGCGAGGCCCCCGGGGTGCCGGTGGTGACCTTGCTGGCCGATGCGCCGGCCCATGACCCGCGCGCGAGCGCTTATCTCCTGCCCGCCTATGTGCGGGATTTTCCGAGGGGTGCGGTGTTCTTGTGCGTGATCGATCCGGGGGTCGGCTCGGGCTTGCACCGGCCGATGGCGATCGAGGTCGACGGCCGCTGGTTCGTCGGACCCGGCAACGGGCTCTTCGAGATCGTGGCCCGCCGCGCCCGTTCGGCGCATGCCTGGGCCATCACCTGGCGTCCCCGCGAGCTGTCGGCGACGTTTCACGGTCGCGATCTCTACGCCCCGGAGGCCGCGCGGCTGGCACGCGGGGAGGGGCCGCGTGGCGTGCCGGTGACGCTCGAACCGGACCCGTCCTGGCCCGATGATCTCTATCAGGTGATCTACCTCGATCACTACGGCAACTGCATCACCGGCGTGCGCGCCACGGCTTTCACGGGCGGCCAACTGCTGCTTCGGGGCCGGCCGCTCCCGCGCGCCCGGACCTTTGCCGAGGTGCCCGGCGCGCAGCCATTCTTCTACGAGAACTCGAACGGGCTCATCGAGATCGCCGTGCGCGAGGGACGGGCCGGCGAGGTCCTGGGGATCGGGATAGGTGAGCCGATCGCGGCGGCTTAGCGAGATCCTAATACCTTTGGACGAGCAGGAGACGGGGCCATGGGTTCGAGCGGCACAATAGGGGTGTCTTTTACGACTCGCCGAGCAATACGGCTCTTGCCTCGTTGATCTTGGCGGCGAGGTAATCGGAGCCGCCCCGATCAGGGTGGAGCTTGTGGATGAGGCGACGGTGCGCGGCCATCACCTCCGCTCGGCTTGCCTCGGGCCCTAGGCCGAGGATCTGGCGGGCCTCATCGGCGGTCATCGGTATCGGTCCGGGGCGTGTCCCCGTTTCCGAGCCGGGCGCCGACTGCCAGGTCTCGCCGTAGACCCTGTCGAGATAGCTCTGCAGCAAGGCGGTCGAATCGGGATCGGCGCCTCGGCAGTCGCGATAAAGGCGTATCAGCTCATCGCGTTGCAGCTCGCTCAATTGATGACCCTTGAAAGTGCCCGCCAACACCTCACCGTCGATCTCCCCCGTGGCGTGGTCAAGCCATAGGCGGACAAACCTGGTTTCGACCGTCGAGCGCTCGGCCCCGGTCGGGCCAGCGCTAGTCTCGGATGGAGGGCGGGCGGATTGGGGGCGGCCCTGCCGCCACAGGCGCTGGAGGAGCGGCGCATAGTGTAGTAACGGCAGAAGCCGCACGGCGGCGGCGACCAGGGCCCCAATGAGCGCCAATAACCAGTGAAGCCGCCCGGTGACCGCGAGGAAGAGGAGTAGCAGCACCGCGAGGACCACGAGCGCCCGGCGGATCTGGGCGGCGGTGACCGGGGGTGACGTTCGCCACCACCGCGCAACCCCTGCCAGCGCGCCGATCCCGGCCAGGAGCAAGGCGAGGTCGAGAAGCACCAGCACCGCTCACCTCTTATCGATCTCGTGAGTTAGCTGCAAGGCGATCCCTCCACGCTCCTTCCCGAAGCGTTCGAGCGCCGGCCTGCCTCCGGAGGCATAGACGGCGACTGCACTCAAGAGGTCGCGCAGTTGGGAGGCGCTGTGCGCGTCGAAGCGGCAATAGGCACCCTTAGAGAATCGTGCGATCTCTCGGAAGGAACGTTCCGCGATCGGGTCGTGCCCCTCCTGAAACACGAAGCCCGGGACCCCCAGGGCCCCGAGTTGACCGGCGAGGTGGCCCAGCCGCTCTGGGTCCTCTTCCATGCAGTCACCGACAAAAACCAGGGCGTTCACGCGCTTGTTCCGGGCCTCCTCCAGGGCATGAGCCAGGATCCGTTCGATCTGTGTGTACCCCGCGGCACAGGAGACAGCCGCCATCTGCCTCTGGAGCGCCCCGGTATCGGTGAGCCACGGGCTGGTCTCAAGCTCGCCATAGCCCCGGTAGAAGCAGAGCTGGATCTCGAGACCGCCGAGCGCGGCCGTCTCCTGGAACATCTGGGACTGGATATGGCTGGCGCGGTCCCAGGTCCGCTCACGGCTGGCGGTCGCGTCCATGGCGAAGATGAGCCGGCCGCCAGGCTTGACCCGTGGCAGCAGAGCCGCCTGCCTCAGGAAGGCGTCGATGTCTGCTCGGCTGGACCGCTCAGGGAGCTGGTGTCGGTCTCGGTCGCTCATGGTTACCGTTCACTTCATGGGGTCGGCGTCTTGAATGACAACGATCATATTGGATGCGGCAAGCCGGCAATAGTGCCATGGTGCGGCGACGCCCCGCCCCCATGGTCGCCCGCCTGGCGTGACCGGATCGATACCGCCGCGAGAGCGAGGTGGCTTTCCGGGCGTCCGGGGGGCCCGTGGATAAGCACAGCTTCCCGCCCGTTCGCAGAGGGTCGCCTTCCGAAGTATACTATTGGCTATCGCTCACTTACCATCAAGCCGAGGGTCCCGCAATGAAAGCTATCTGGCACGACAAGATATTGGCCGAAAGCGACAAGACCATCGTTATCGAAGGGAACCATTATTTTCCGGCGGAATCGGTACACCGTGAATTCTTTCGGCACAGCAACACCCATACGACCTGTCCTTGGAAGGGACAAGCGAGCTACTACGATATTGTCGTGGATGAAGCGGTGAATCACGACGCCGCATGGTATTACGCTGAACCCAAGACAGCCGCGGAGCAGATCAAAGACTATGTGGCGTTCTGGCGCGGAGTGAAGGTGCAGTAGCTGGTATCGCTGCGCCGGCCCTTCGATCTCGGCTTTAGACCGGAGGCATCGAGCAGCGCGCCGGCCTTCGCCAGCTCCTCGTGCTACGCCGCCATTGCGCCGATCAGCTTCTCCTCCGGCATGACGCCGGCTTCCGTATCCTTGCTGGCCTTACTACAATCATGAATCGCATCGTGTCGTCCTCCTGGTTTCAGCATTTAGTAGGTGTTTGTCTGGATCCGAGATTCCGGGCGGTCTCGACCGGCTGAGCGACGCTAGCCGCTGACTTCTCTGGCCGCCCGGAACGCTGCGGCCACTACGCCACTACTTCTTCCGCCGATAGTTCACCGTCATGAATTCGTGCCATTTCCCGTCATCGCCCAGCATGTGCGACGTCATCACCCGGTGGTCGTCGCTCTTGACCTCGATCACGTCTTGGTACTTCGCCGACTTCCCATTCGCCGGCGCAGCTCGGGCCCCTGTCGACATCTTTTTCCTCCGCGTCCATCGACCCATCGTGCTACGAGGCCATCCCGGAAGGCTGGCGGGGTGATGCAGCTCTCGTGGTGGCTCAGTATGCGGAGGGGCCGGTCGTAAACGTCCTGTCGTCGTTGCGGAGGACGAAATCTACATATTCTGGCCTTCCGTACAAGTCTTCGGGCAGCCTGTCTGCGGCGCGGGGGCCTACCCGTTCCTATACTGCGGCAATGATTTGTCCGCCGCCTCAACGCTACCGGAGGCCTGCCACGATTGGAGCGCAAAAAACCCCTACCCCATTGCGCGCGCCGCAAAGGGAAAAACGGTGGCTTTGCTCAACCCGCAAAGCGAGCAAACGCGTCTACGACACCGCGACGATGGTTGCCTGAAAGGCGCGGTCCCGCGAGAGGGACCCGCAATCCGCTCGGCGCTTGGAGCGGTGATATGGATCGTCCGGGATCCTGATCAGCCAGTTCGATCCTTGCCTCGGATCAGGACCGGAGAGCAAATTCGGAGTCCCGCTCACAGAACTCGAGAGCACCATCAACGCCCTCGCAGGCGTCGGTTTGAGCGTCCAAGGTCTTCACTTCGATATCGCATCGGGGTCACTCTCACCGGAAGGATGATTCATCAAAACGCAGTGTCTTTGCCAAAGCGCTGATGCCAGGCCCCCTCGATCAGTCGTCGGTTCACCGCGGCAAGTTCTTTCAACGTCGCAGCGTTGATGCCGTTCTGGCAACGCGCACCATCGGATTGAGCCAGAACTTGGCTCCCGCCGCGCCGTGCCGGCGTGGATGTGTATCGGTTCAAGCGTGGCTGCGGGGCTCTGGGGTGACTCTCAGGTCGGCATCCGGTGCCTCGAGATGAGTAGCTTGCCGTTGGAGAGGCTGTGATGGGCAGGACCAGCGGCAATGGGCAAGCGCCTTCCGGTTCATCTGGTGACGAAGAAACTCATGCTCGGGTAGGGTGTGGGGGGTGAGGCATCCATCGAGATTGCCCGGCAACGTGTTGCATCCTCGGCGGGCCACACGGCGAAACCCGGCGCTGGCTGTCCGCCGCTGCGCGTACGCTCCAGACAAACGCATCGACCTGATCCAAGTGCAACGAGCGCCGTCACCGATGCGCGAGGCCTGATCCGGCCAAAATTAAAGGGGTCGTAGTGGATTGTTGAGATGCATCAGTATGACGGTGTTACCGTTCACACTGCCGCTGCAGTCCCAGCGGCATGTTTCCGGTATATGTTATCAGCCAGCGGGCGATGGTAACGAGTAGCCGGATGGAATGGAATCCGGGGGATGACAGCGGCCGGGGACTCGCCTTGCGGGTCCCCGTAAGGTTCTCTCCCACCGAACCCTTCCCGCTGGCAGCCGGAGGCGGTCCAAAGGGCACTACAGTAGCCCGGCAGCCACCCGAATCGGGGTGATCCCCCTATGCGGCCGCCTTCAACTCCACCTTGAGCCCGGCGCGCGTGGCGAGGGTGATGAGCATGTCCAGGCTGAACTTGTCCCACTTGCCACGCACCAGATCGGAGACGCGCGATTGAGCGATCTTGAGCCGTTCGGCCGCCTCTGCCTGCGTCCAGCCACGCGCCTGGATGACGAGACGCAACCGCGCCATGAGATCGGCCCGCATAGCGAGTATGGCCGCCTCTTCGGGGGGCAATCCTAGATCGAGAAAAACGTTGCCCCCGGATTCAACCCATTGCGTTTCATGCTCGGGCATGGTTCAAGCTCCTATCGCCTTGTAGCGCTTGCGCGCCAACTCGATGTCTTCGTGGCGGGTCCGTTTTGTCTGCTTGTGGAAGGCGTGCAACACATAGACGGCATCGGAAAACTTGGCTACATAAAGGACGCGCCACTCGCCCAGCACATGGATGCGGATCTCGTAGGCGCCGGGTCCTACAGCCGGCATGGGTTTCCAATCCGAAGGCAACACCCCGCGCTGGACCTGCCACAACTCGAAGCCCACGGCTCGCCGAACCTCGGCAGGGAAGGCCCACAGGTCGTCACGGCTGGGACCGACGAACCTGAGTGACTTCATCGATTATTATAGATTCTTACGTTCCAAATTTGTGCAAATTCAGCAAGCTGCCAGCACCAGCTTATTCCCTCCCCCTGGCAGGGGGAGGGCGGGGGTTGAGCGCTGCGGGCTGCGTCATTCCGATCGGACGCGCTCAACCCCCATCCTATCCTTCCCCCTTTCCAGGGGGAAGGGACGACGAATTTCAAATGTCTTTGGCTAGAATTATAAAAGTACTTGGATAGACCCTCAAGGCGAATCCCGGCCGACTGGTCGCCGTGGGAAGCGTACTACTCAGCGTAAGCGAAGGATAGGAAGTTCAATACTCTGTCGCAAGGGCACTGTACGTGGCCCGGGCCGGACCGGGCGGCTCACATCGTCGGCTTGCTCTCCCCGGCCACCTGGAGCGGCAGCGGTGGCCGGCACGCCGGGCAGTGTGCGTCCCGCCCAAAGTGTGTTATCTATCCGAGCCGTCGCACCCCGCCACGCCATCATGAACGAGTCCGCCAAGACCAGCCATCCGCTGCCCATCGAAGAGAACCTCCTGACGCGCGAGTCGTGGAAGGTGTTTCAGATCATGGCGGAGTTCGTCGAGGGCTTCGAGCGCCTGGCCGCGATCCGGCCCTCGGTGAGCATGTTCGGATCGGCGCGCACGAGCCCCGAGCACCCCTCATACCGGCTGGCGGAGGAGATCGCAAGGGCCTTGTCGGATGCGGGTTTCTCGGTGGTCTCGGGCGGCGGCCCCGGGCTCATGGAGGCCGCAAACAAGGGCGCCTATGCGGGGACCTCGCCGAGTGTCGGGCTCAACATCCTCCTGCCCCACGAGCGCGCCGGCAACCCCTATCAGAACATCTCGCTGCACTTCCGGCACTTTTTCTCGCGCAAGGTGATGTTCGTGAAGTACGCCTCGGCCTATGTGGTGTTGCCGGGCGGGTTCGGCACCCTAGACGAGTTGGTCGAGATCCTGACCCTGGTGCAGACCGGCAAGACCCGCCGTATCCCGATCCTTTTGGTGCAGCGCTACTTCTGGGACGGTCTCATCCACTGGTTCCGGGCGACCCTTGTGCGCGAGGGTGCCATCGACGCTTCCGATCTGGATCTCTTCGAGGTGGTGGACAATCCCCAGGAAGTAGTGGATGCTATTTTCAAGTACTACGAGCACCGCGGCTTCGGCCTCTCGGCCGAGGAACAAGAGATCATCCTGCACCTATGAGCCCTTCCTCCGTGGATCGGAAAACGGCCTCGGTACGCCGGGCCACGGCCTTGCTCGCATGGGCGCCGTGCGCGGCCCTGGCGCAAACCGAGACGCCGCAGAACCTAGAGCCGGTGCCGGATGTCCCGCCCCCGCCCGCGCGCGTAGAGAGCGGCGAACCGCTGGAGCCCGACGTCCGCATCATCCGCAAGAAGGATGCGACCATCGAAGAGTATCGCATCAACGGCAACCTCTACATGATCAAGGTGATCCCCGTGATCGGCCGGCCCTATTACCTGATGGATCAGGATGGCGACGGGCGCATGGAGACCAATATGAGCGAGATCCGCGAGAACTACGTGGTCCCGCAGTGGGTGCTGTTCAGCTGGTAGCGTGATCGAGGTCCGCGACTACGTCAACGAGATCGGGCGGCGCGCCCGCGACGCCTCCCGTGCCATGGCGCTGGCGCCGACGGCCAAGAAGGACCGGGCGCTCATGTGCATCGCCGAGACCCTGGAGGCACAGGGCGGCGCGATCCTGAAGGCCAATGCCATCGACCTCGCCGAAGGCACGGGGCTCACCCCCGCGCTGCGGGACCGTCTGGCCCTCGATGAGGTCCGGGTCCGAGCCATGGCCGAGGGGCTCCGCCAGATCGCTCTGCTGCGCGACCCCATCGGCGAGGTCACGGGCCTCTGTTACCAACCGTCCGGGATCCAGGTCGGGCGCATGCGGGTGCCGCTCGGGGTCATCGGGATCATCTACGAGGCGCGCCCCAACGTGAGCGCGGAAGTGGCGGGGCTCGGTCTGAAATCGGGGAATGCCGTGATCCTGCGCGGCGGCTCCGAGGCCATCCGCTCGAACCGCGCCATCGCCGCGTGCATCCATGCGGGCCTCCGCACCGCCGAGCTGCCGCTCGATGCGGTCCAGCTCATCGACACCACCGATCGCGCGGCGGTGGGTGCGCTCTTGGGCCTGTCCGAGTATGTCGACGTCATCGTGCCGCGCGGCGGCAAGGGCTTGATCGAGCGGGTGAGCCGCGAGTCACGGATCCCGGTCATCAAGCACCTCGACGGGGTATGCCATGTCTATATCGATGATCGCGCCGATCTCGACCGGGCCGTCACCATCGCCTACAACGCCAAGACCCACCGCTACGCGGTCTGCAACGCCATGGAGTGCCTCCTGGTCGCCGAGGGCGTCGCGGCCCAGTTCCTGGGACGCGTGGGGCCGCGCTACCGGGAGAAGGGGGTCGAGCTGCGCGGCTGCGCGGCGACCTGTGGCCTACTCCCCTACGCGGTTCCGGCCACGGCCGAGGACTGGGGCATGGAATACCTGGCACCGATCTTAGCGGTGCGCGTCGTCACCGGGATCGACGAGGCCATGGAGCACATCCGGCACTATGGATCGCAGCATACCGACGCCATCGTCACCGAGGATCTCTCCCGCGCCCGGCGTTTCCTGCGCGAGGTCGATTCCAGCTCGGTCATGGTCAATGCCTCGACCCGCTTCGCCGACGGCTTCGAATACGGTCTCGGCGCCGAGGTTGGGATCAGCACCGACAAGCTCCATACGCGCGGGCCCGTGGGGCTCGAGGGCCTCACCTCGCAGAAGTTCATCGTCCTTGGGGATGGTCATATCCGTACCTGAATACGTGGATCTGTGTGCGGAGCGTTTGTCCCCAGGCGGTGGACAATCCCCGGAAAGCCGTGAATGCTAGTTTCGAATGAAACCCTCGGGGATCCTGGGTGGTACGTTCGATCCGGTACACCACGGCCATCTGCGCCTCGCCATCGAGATGGCCGAGACCCTGGATTTGGACGAGGTACGGCTCGTCCCGCTCTACCTCCCGCCCCATCGCGAGCCCCCTACCGCCCCGGCGGCCTTGCGCCTGCGCATGCTGGATGCGGCCATCGCCGACACGCCTTTTCTCACGCTGGATGATCGGGAGTTGCGGCGCGCGCGGGTGTCCTACACGGTCGAGACCCTGGCGGAGTTAAGGGGCGATCTCCCGGGGCGGCCGCTGTGCCTGATCCTCGGGATGGACGCCTTCGCGGGGTTCGAGGGCTGGCAGCGCTGGCGGGAGATCATCGGCCTCGCCCACGTGGCGGTGGCCAAGAGGCCGGGGAGCACGCTGTCACCCTCCGGCCCGATCCAAGACGTGCTCCAGCACCACGGCGTCACCGATCCCGCGGACCTGCACCGCCGGGAGGCCGGGTGTGTCCTCATCCGCGACGTCCCGGCGCTCGATATCTCGGCCTCCGCCATACGCGCGCGTATCGCCGCCGGCCGCAGCCCGCGCCATCTTCTGCCGGATGCGGTCCTCGATCTCATCGAGAGAAACAGCCTCTACCGGGAAACTGCAAAGTGATCGAATCAGAGAACCTCCGTGACGTGGCGCTCGCCGCCTTGGACGAGATCAAGGCCATCGATGTCCGGGTGCTGGACGTACGTCCCCTTACCGACATCACCGATTTCATGATCATCGCGAGCGGGCGCTCCAATCGCCAGGTGCGCGCACTCGCCGACGAGGTCGTGGCAGAGGCCACCCTGAGGGGCGTGCGGCCGCTCGGGGTCGAGGGTTTCGATGAGGGCCTATGGGTGCTGGTCGATCTCGGGGATGTGGTGGTGCATGTAATGCAGCCCGCGACCCGCGACTTCTACCAGCTCGAACGGCTGTGGGACGATACCGCGGTGGGCAGCGGACGGGTGCGTGAACCCGTGGGAGACTTGCAGGGCGATCGCGCTGGCCCGGCCGGACCTCCAGGTGCCCGCCAGTTGAGAAAGATGGGATAGCGCATGTCATGCGCATCCACCTCATCTCCGTGGCGCGGCGCGTCCCGCCCTGGGTGAGAGCCGCCTACGAGGACTACGCGGGGCGCCTGCCCGCGCGCTGTGCGTTAGGGCTCATCGAGGTCACGGCAGAAAGGCGCCGGCGCGGCCGGGACACGCAGCGACCACTGGAGCGGGAGGGCGAGCGGGTTTTGAAGGCCATCCCGCCGTCCGCCTGGGTGGTGGCCCTGGATGAGCATGGCGAGCGCTGGGACACGGCGGAATTGGCGCGACGGCTCGCCAACTGGCAGCGCCTGGGGCGCGATGTCGCCCTCCTGGTCGGCGGGGCCGACGGGCTCGATCCGCGCTGTTTCGGGCGCGCCGCAGAGCGCTGGTCGCTGTCGCCGCTGACCCTGCCCCATGCGCTCGTGCGCGTCATCCTGGCCGAGCAGATCTACCGCGCGCAGAGCCTCCTCGACGGCCATCCCTATCATCGTGGATTAGCGGGTCGTGGCTGAGCGGGCCGGGGCCGAGCGCATCACCCGGCAGACGGATGCGCTGTCTGGCCGGTCCGTGCTCTACCTGGCCTCACGCTCGGAACGCCGCAGGATCCTCCTCGCCCAGCTCGGCATACCGCATGAGACCCTCGATATCGAAGTCGACGAGGGCTGGGACGGCCGCGAGGCGCCGTGCCGCTACGTGCGCCGCCTGGCCGTGGTTAAGGCCCAGGCAGGTGGATCGTTGCTCGGCGTTAGCCCGGCCCCGGTGCTCGCCGCCGACACCGCGGTGGTGCTCGACGGGGCGATCCTGGGCAAACCGCAGTGCCCCGACGAGGCCCTGGGCATGCTCGCGCGCCTGTCGGGGCGCTGTCATGAGGTCTATACGGCGGTGGCCCTGTGGCTTCCGAGCGCGCACGCCTTGGGACCGGTGTCTAGTGTGAGCCGCGTGTGCTTCCGGCCCCTCACGGTGTCCGAGCAGCGAGACTACGTCGCCAGCGGCGAGCCTTACGGGAAGGCCGGCGGTTACGCCATCCAGGGGATCGCCGCCGCGTTCATCGAGCGCCTGGAGGGCAGTTATTCGGGGGTGATGGGATTGCCCTTGTGTGAGACGGCTCTACTGGTGCAGCGCATCGGGAACCGGGGCGAGCCCGTCGATCACGTATAATCGCGGCCGATCTTGTGGATAAGCTGTGCCTGTCCCGCCCTTATCGCTCGTGATCCCCGTCTATAACGAGGCCGAGAACGTCGTGCCCTTGATCCAGGAGATCACGCAAAGCCTCGAGGGTCGTTGCGAGTACGAAATAATCGTGGTCGATGATGGCAGCGACGACGATACCCTCGCCCGACTCCGGACGATGCGGGCCGGCGGCGAGACGAGGCTCCGGATCCTGCGCCACACGCACAACCTCGGACAGAGCGCGGCCCTCCGAAACGGCGTACGCGCGGCGCGCCGCGAATGGGTCGCGACGCTCGACGGCGATGGGCAGAACGATCCCGCCGACATCCCGCGCCTCTGCGCGGTGCTGGCCAAGCGCTCCAGGGAACACCGCTTGAGGCTCGTCTGCGGCCACCGCGTGCGGCGCGAGGACCCCTGGCTCAAGCGCCTGTCCTCACGCATCGCCAACGCGGTGCGCGGACGCCTGCTCGGCGATGCCATCCCCGACACCGGCTGTGGCCTCAAGCTCGTCCACCGCCAGGCCTTCCTCGAACTGCCTTTTTTCGATCACATGCACCGCTTCCTGCCGGCGCTCATCGAGCGCGGCGGCGGCACGGTGGAGTCGGTCGAGGTCGGCCACCGGCCGCGCTTGCGCGGGGAGTCCAAGTACGGCGTCCACAACCGCCTGTGGGTCGGGATCACGGACCTCTTCGGGGTCTGGTGGCTAAAGCGGCGGGCCAAGAATCTCATTTGCGAGGAGGTCGATTGATACATGAGCGAGGAACAGATTTGGCTCATCGTCGGTTTCACCGGGCAGTTGTTCTTCACGGCGCGTTTCCTGGTCCAATGGCTGACGAGCGAACGCGCCCGCCGCAGTATCGTACCCAAGGCCTTCTGGTACTTCAGCGTCGGGGGTGGCATCACGATCCTGTGCTACGCCATCCATAGGGAAGATCCGGTATTCATCGTCGGGCAGGCCAGCGGGCTGATCATCTACCTCCGCAATCTCTACTTCCTGTTGCGGGAAGCCGGACCGGCCTGAGGGCATGGCCCTGGCGGACCGCCTGGCGCGGCCTGCGGCGTGGTGGAGCTCGGTCGCCCTGGTCCTGGTCCTCGCCGGGCTCGTGGCCGGGATCGGGACGACTACGCTGCCCTTGGAGGGCCATGAAGCGCTGGTGGTGCAGACCGCGCAGGAGATGCACGCCCGCGGCGATTACATCGTCCCCTATTTCAACGCCGAGCCGCGCCTCGTCAAGCCGCCGCTGAGCTACTGGCTCACGGGGGCCACGGCATGGCTCTTCGGCGATCCGGGCCACATCGAGCCTTGGCACGGACGCCTGCCCTCGATCCTCGCCGGGCTCGGGCTCTGCGGGCTCGCCATCACGCTCGGGCGACTTGGCTACGACCGCGCCACGGGCCTCTCTGCGGGGTTGCTGCTCGGCACGAGCGCCGGGTTTTTCGCTTACACCCACAACGCGCGCCCGGATCTGCTCTATGCCTTCTGGTGCGCGGCCGGCTATACCGCCTTCGCCTACGTTTGGCGGTCCATTCCGGGCAGCCTGGCGGAGCGCCTGTGGGCCTATGCGATGTGGGGCGCCTATGGCTTTGCCACGCTCACCAAGGGGCCGCAACTGCCCCTCATGCTGCTCGTGGCTTGCGCGCTGTACGCGGGCCTCGGCGGGCCCGGGTGGCGGCACGGCCTCCGCACCCTGCGGCCACTCGCGGGGGTGTCGATCCTGTGCGCACTCACCCTGCCCTGGTGGCTCATGCTCCGCCACCGCCTCGGGACAACGGCGCTATACGGCAGCCAGCTCTCCGGCATGCTGCTCATCCCCGAGTGGCGCGCGGTCCTCGATCCCTATTATCTCTATCGCCCCTTGCAGCTGGTGCTGCCTTGGGTGCTCACGGTGGTGCCCGCCGTCCTCATCGTGCGTCGATCGGGACGCGATGGCGCCGCGGCCTGGCTCGCCTGCATCGTGCTGGTCCCGGCCCTCTTCTTGTCCTTCGGTGTGCAGCGGCGCTGGTTCTATATGCTGCCGGTGCTGCCGGCCTTGTGCGTGCTCCTCGGCGCGGGCATAGCGCAGTGGCTCGGCGAGGGACCCCCGGCGAGGACCTGGCGGGCCTGGTTCGTCGCGCTACATGGGCTCACGATCCTCGGGGCACTGGCATGGCTCCTCGCCTTCGGCGCCCCAGCGACCGAGCAGGGGCCGATCGTCCTGTCACTGGCGCTTTGTGTCCCGCTGTTCGTCTGGGTATCGGTGCGGCGTATCCGGCACCGCGGTTCCTGGCTCGGGGACTTGGCCGTGGTGGCGGTGATGGCCGCGGTGGTCTTCATCGGCCTCGGTGCCACGCGCCTCCTTTGGAGCCAGGACCGCTTCGAGCGCCAGCGCCTCGCCGAGGTCGCGGCTCGCGGAGCGAGCCCGGACACGCCGTTCCTGAGCCTCGGGATCAACCCGAACGTGTTCGTCTATTACACGGGCCGACCCATACACTGGACCCGGACGCTCAAGGATCTAACCCACGCGCTCGCCCGGACGCCGCATACCGAAGCGCGTGCGATCGTGCAGAGCCACTACCTGGGTGAGCTATCGAGGTGCTGCATCGTCGAGCTGCTCGACAGCATGCCCGGCGATCGCGATGAGGCCACCTCCGTGGTCACGCTGCGGCCAAAATTTAAATAATTAAATAATTAATAGTTGGAATAATTGGATAAAAAAGGGGCCGGCACGGATCTCGTGTGAGTAGCCCGCATTTCTCGCCATCAGGCGTCATCGGGCCACGGTTCATCGGCCGGGTAGTCGTTCGGCCCATCTTCGTCCTCGTCGTCTTCGCCCGCATCGTCGGAGCTGCGGCGCGATCGCGGGGACCCGCCGCTGCCTGCCGGGTCGTCCGGGTCCTCGATCGCGGTTCCGGGCGCCGCCTCGCCCCCCTCGCGGGTCTCGGCCCAATCTTCCGGCGGGTCCGTGAGATCGACCTCGAGGTCGTCCCACTCCTCGAGGTCGATCTCGTCGCGCTCACCGTCGGCGTACCGGATCTCGACGACGCCGCGATCCTCGTCGATCTCCAGCACCTCGAACCTCTCCCCATCTTCCGGGTACTGGTACCAATTCCCCACGTTAGGCTCGGCATTGTTGCTCATATCTGCTCCCACGCTCTTCGCGCCGCCCGTGCTTCGGCGGCGTCTCAACGTACTCGCAGGTCCCACACGGCGCCCAGGCGTGCCATGGGCGCGAGGACCAACCGATACGGGATATCCGGCCCCGGCCGCCGGGCCCTCCGGGGATACTCGTGGTGGTCGCGGTGCTCCGATTCACCGAGGACCACGGCCGACGGTACCCGATAGCGACGCGATGTGCAGCCCTTGCGGTCGGGCTCGCCCCCATGCGCCATCATGTTGAACCACAGGGTGCCGAAGGGCGACAGGAACGCCGGCAGCAATACCACGGCTGTCGAAAACGCCCGCGACCCGCTGAGCGCCCACAAGAGACCCCATTCCATCCACGGGACCAGGAAACACCACCGATCTAGCCAGCGTGTCTCGGGGTACCGGAGTCGGATCCGGCGGCGCGCGTTTCTCGGATCATAGGGCCAGCCGAGCCAGGCGTAGCACCTGGAACGCGCCACCGGCGAGTGCGGGTCCTCCCGCGTGTCGCAATGGGCATGGTGGTGGCGATGATTAGCGGCCCACCAGCCCATGCCACCCTGGTTGGAAGCGGCACACGAATACGCCAGGAGGCCCTCGAACCACCGCCTGGCCTTGAAGGCCCGGTGCGAGAAGTAGCGGTGATAGCCGAGCGTCATCCCCAGGATCGCGTGGCGGTTGCCCTGAAGGATGATCAGGACCCAGGTGAGGGGCTCAAACAAGAGGACCTCGACCTCCGCGGAATCGAGCCAGCCGAAGAGGACCACGTATACGATCATGGTGCAGGTGCCGAAGGCCCGCTGCATCGTCCAGAACAGCCAGGAGGTATCCGACATCTGCGCCACCGGCGCGGCCGACCTTGCGATCGTCTTGGTGCTCATAGGCGCGGGCGAGCCGCTCTGGCAAGCGTTTGGTCTCGGGATGATGACCCGCTCACGGGTCGGGATGTCGGCGAACTGCCAAGGCCCCCGTGTGCGCCGGCGCTCGCGGAGCGGAGAAACACCGCCCCCGGAGCTCGGTCTGGCCGGTATAGTAGGGCAGTGATCGCCACGATTCAAACCGCCCGCGCATGAGCGACCGGTGGCCCAGAGCCCAGCCCCAGGGCCTGTGGCTCCTGTTCCTACTGGAGATGTGGGAGCGCTATTCGTATTACGGCATGCGGGCGCTCCTGGTGTTGTTCCTGATCGCGGAGGTCGAGGACGGCGGGTGGGGCTGGTCCGTCGAGGCCGCGAGCCGGCTGTACGGCTGGTATACGGGCCTCGTGTACCTGACGCCGGTGCTCGGCGGACATCTTGCCGATCGCTACCTCGGCACCCACCGCGCCATCGTCATCGGCGCGGTCCTGATCGCGCTCGGGCACTTCTCGTTGGCCGTGGAGACGCCGGAGGGATTCTACACGGGGCTCCTGCTCTTGATCCTCGGGACCGGGTTCTTCAAATCCAACATCTCGACCCTGGTCGGCCAGCTCTATGGCCAGGATGACCCACGCCGGGATGCGGGCTTCACGATCTTTTACATGGGCATCAACCTGGGCGGCTTCCTCGGACCGCTCGTATGCGGCTATCTGGCGACGAGCGCGGGTTACGGATGGCACTACGGGTTCGGGGCGGCCGGGGTGGGGATGGTGGTCGGGCTCGCGGTGTATGTCCTCGGCAGGGCGCGCTACCTCGGCACCCTCGGTGCGCCCCCGGCCCGCCGTCACGACGTCGGCTCGATAGCCGTCCGGCTGACCCCGGTGGAACGCGATCGGATCGCGGCCCTACTAGTGATGGTCTTCTTCGTCATGTTTTTCTGGCTCGCCTTCGAGCAGGCCGGCTCCTCGATGGCGGTATTCGCCGAGCGCCATACCGACCGCACGATGCCCACCGAACTGGCCGCAGAGACCGGCGTAGCGGCCATCCCGGCCGCCTGGTTCCAGTCGCTCAACCCCGCGTTCATCCTGCTCTTGGCGCCACTGTTCTCCTGGCTTTGGCTGTGGCTCGCGGCGCGCGGCAGGGAGCCGCGTACCCCCGTCAAGATGGCATTCGGTCTCCTCTTACTCGGCGGCGGCTTCGTGGTCCTGGTGCTGGGGGCACTCACCAACGCCCGCGGTGCCCTGGTCAGCCCGCTGTGGCTCATGGGTGCGATCTTCCTGCACACCGCCGGCGAGCTATGCCTGTCGCCAATCGGGCTGGCGCTGGTCACCCGCATCGCGCCGGTCTCCATGGCCTCGATGCTCATGGGGGTGTGGTTCCTGTCGAGCTTCGCGGCCAATTTGCTGGCGGGCTACCTGGCGGGGATGCTGGAAGCCGTGGAACGCGGTGCGGTGTTCCACTTCCTCGGAGGACAGGCGGACTTCTTCTTGATCCCGGTCGTCATATCGCTCGCGGCCGGGGTGCTGCTGCTCGCGATGGCGGGCCGGCTGTGCCGTCTGATGCACGGTCGGGGATAGCGATTTGGGTACTATTTCACAGAGATCCTGTGAAATAGTACCGTGCATCGCGGCCGGCCCAGGCCGTATCCTGAGCGCACTTCGACGCCTTGCCCGGTCCCGACAGGTCCGGCCGGACAGATGCGGCGAGTCAGCCTCCTTCCCTCCGTCCGCGTTTACGCGGACCAAGCCCTTGGCACACGGACGTGCCCCCTTTTTTCCCGTGCCGGCGCGTCCGGCCCCGTTCGATTCCCTAGGCGCCCTCGTAACGGCCAAGGGCGAGAATTGCGGGCTGGCAGAGCGGCGCGGTGGCGTATACAATCGATGCCCTATATCACCGGGGTGGTTTCGCCCGCGAGTGGGGGAGGGGACATGACTAGACGGTTTGGATTCGTGGTGCTGTCCGCTGTGGCTCTGCCGCTCGGCGGTTGTGCGATGAGCGGTTGGCTGGAATCGATGTCGCTCCCGTTCTTCCATCGCATCGATGTGCAACAAGGCAATGTCGTGACGCAGGACATGCTGGCGCGGTTGGAACACGGGATGGATCGCGCCAAGGTGCGCTCCATCATGGGCACATCGCTCGTGAAGGATGTGTTCAATCAGGACCGCTGGGACTACGTCTATACGATGAAGCCGAGCGGCGAACACCGGGTCGAGCGGCGTGTCACCCTGTATTTTCAGGATGAGCACCTGGTCCGGGTGGCCGGCGACGTCAAACCCGCCACGGGTCATCTGGAACCCCAACCGCGCCCCGAGATCACGGTAGAGGTCCCCGGGGAACGCGAGCGCGGTTGGCTGACGGCGATTGCGGACGCGATCGGGTTAGGCGCAGACGAAGTCGAGAAGGGCCAGGAGGCCGGGCCGGCGGCACCGGGTGTCGAGTTGGCGAATACCGGCATCCAGGCCGGTCGGATCCCGGAGGAGGACGCCGGCCTGCCGCGGTGAAGCGCCCGATCTTACCCGCGGCCTGTGCTACCCGGCCCCGGCGATCTCGGCGCAGTGGATGTCGGCTCATAGACAAATGTTAGGGGCTACACGATGTTAGGGGCGTGCCCCCGCTCGCACGCGCCGAGCGTGCTTGGGGTCCGTTGCTAAGGGCCGGTAGATCTCGACCCGATCGCCGGGCTCCAGGGTGTGGCAGAGCCCACGGAGTACCCCGAACACCCCGATCCGATTGACCCCGAGATCGATCTCGGGGTAACGATCGAGCAGCCCGGAACGATGCAGCACCTGGCCGACGGTGGTGCCCGAGGGTACCTCGACCCGCAGCACCGTTTGATCCCCGCACCCGCAGTAGGCGATCTCAACCCACATCGGGCCGACCGCGGGATCCGATTCTTTCATAAGCCCTGAGAGGCCCCATACAAATCGCGCGCACGGCTACAAAAGGCATCCACGAGCGTGTTTGCGATGTGGTGGAAGGCGTGACCGAAAGCGAGCGCCAGGACCCCGCTGCT
Organism: Gammaproteobacteria bacterium; assembly: GCA_050740695.1. Lineage (GTDB taxonomy): Bacteria > Pseudomonadota > Gammaproteobacteria > JACCXJ01 > JACCXJ01 > JACCXJ01. The sequence goes on from JBOIDR010000005.1 coordinate 64,748, forward strand.
GAGCTCATACTGCATGGACAGCACGACCTCGCATCCCGCCTCACCCAGGGGGTGGAACGACCAGACCCCATGCAGATACTTGAACGGACCCTCGATCAAACGCATCTCGATGCGCCGGCCGGCCTCCATGACGTTCTGTGTCGTGAAGCTCTGCCGGAGGCCGCCCTTGGCCAGGGCGACCGTGGCCTTGACGCTGCGAGGATTGCGGGCGAGCACCCGCACCGCCGCGCACCACGGTAGAAACTCCGGATAACGCTCGACACCGTCGACCAACTCGTACATCTGCTCGACGGTATACGGCACCAAGGCGCTTTTTCTGACGTGCTTCATGTCTGTGCTTCATCAAACCCCGGGGGTTCTTTCACCCCGCGCGTGGAGTGTCATCAACCGCCGGGAGGTTCTCCCCGGATTTCTGTCCGCGGGATGATCGCGATCATCCCAGACCCCCTGTGGACGGACAAGCCGGTGGGTATAATCCCCGGCGGGAGAAGCCGGATCCCATGGTGATACCGGCCACGGTCATCAATCGTCTCCTTAAAGATCCCCTCTCCCTCCGGGAGACGGTTAGCTCCTTGATCCCTCTCCCTCCTGGTAGAGAGTTCTCAATTCCCTCTCCTCCGAGTTCTCCAGGAGAGGGCTAGGGTGAGAGGATCGAGAAGGCCGATTTTGACCGTTTACGGGATACCTTTCCCCGTGGGGGGACAACCGGCACGCACGACAACACCCCATGAGCAAAGCCAAGCACCCGAGCGGATCCACCATCACGCAGAACAAGAAGGCCAGGTACGACTTCGCCATCGAGGAGCGGCTGGAGGGCGGGTTGGTCCTGCAAGGCTGGGAGGTCAAGAGCCTGCGGGCCGGGCGGGTCCAGCTCAGGGACAGCTACGTGCTCCTCAAGGGTGGCGAGGCGTGGTTGTTCGGGGCCTTGATCAGCCCCTTGCCCTCGGCTTCGACCCATGTTGACCCGGAACCCGCGCGCAGCCGCAAGGTCCTCCTGCACCGCCCGGAGATCAATCGCCTCATCGGGGCGGTGGAGCGCAAGGGCTACACCGCGGTGGCCACCGCGCTCTACTGGAAGAAGGGCCGCGCCAAGGTCGAGCTGGGCCTCGCCAAGGGCAAGAAGGCCCACGACAAGCGCGCGGCGGTCAAAGAACGGGAATGGGGCCGCGAGCAGCAGCGCATCCTCAAGCACGCCGTATAGCTTCGCGCCGAGTCCCCCTCGCGGGGTAGGCGACGGCGCTGGACCGCGCAAGAGGCCTGCGATGTCCCTCTTCCTCCGCGACAGCAGGGCATGCTGGTTCCGTCTCCTCCCGGGCGAAGCCTCGGAAGCTCCCCCTCTTCCAGCGGGAGGAGGCTCGCGTGTCTCTCGCCCAGCGGGAAGAGCCTCGCACGTCTCCCTCTCCCAGCGGAAGACTCGCGCATGGTCTCTCTCACGGCGGGAGCCGCGCATGTCCCTCTCTCCCAGCGGCTCCCGGCGGGAGAGCCCTCGTCCCTGCGGGAGAGGGTAGGGTGATGGGATCTAACACCTTGTTTTCCAAATCATGGTCCCTAGCCTCCCACACTAGGCCAAGCATGAATCCCTTGATGGTCTGGCATCCAAGCCGCCGGTGGTCCAGGAACGTCAATTGAGCTACACTGTCCAACAGCCCGTGTAGAGACACTACCGGTACCAGCTAGGGGGCGACCTGGTTTCGACGCCGGTCACGAAACCCAAGGGGCATGCCGAGGGGCAGGACACCTCGTTAATCCTTCTGCAACCCAAGTTAGTTGCGAACGACGACAACTACGCCCTGGCGGCTTAATCCCCGCTAGCCTCTGACTCAGGCCGTGCTTGTGCGCTGAGCCTCAGGGGTCGATCCTCGCAAGCTCGCGATGAGGCCCGCCCGGGGCCAACTCGCTAAATCCTAACCGGGCTCGCCGTGTGCCGTCCTGCCGCTCGGACGGCCCGCGGTCAAAGCGAAGAGACGGCTACGCATGTAGAACCGAGGGCGGAGGGCTGACGGACGCGGGTTCGATTCCCGCCGCCTCCACCAACACCCAAAGACCGGAGTCGTCTCCGGTCTTTTTTCCTGCCTGAAAAACCCCAATAGTCACGGGGGTTTGCGAACCCTGCTGTTGGAGCTGCGGGGGCCTTACGGCCCCTTTTCGGGCTGTTCTCGCTGCCTGATCCTGTCTTAGTCTCTGTTTTGCTGTTGGAGATCCAACAGGCCGATCGCTCCCGGATTGCATGAGAACAAGGAGCACGCCGACGCGTCCGGCCTGCCGCACCTGCCGGCGGCCGAGTTCGAGGCGGCGGTGCTGGAGCAGCTGTGCGGTATCCTGCAGTCGCCGGGGATGGTGGGTGACGTGGTGAGCCGGCCGGCAAGCGGCGCGACGGTCGAAAGCTCGTGAGCCTCCGAGGCGGCTAGTGGCGCTGGCCCGCGGGCACCGCTGGCTCGCCATGTGGGAGTCGGTGCAGTCGCTGCGCGAGCTGGCAGGATGTGAGCCGGATGGTCAACCTGACCACCTTGGTCCCGGACATCGTGGCGGCGATTTTCGACGAGACGCTGCCGCCGGAGGTGACGCTGTTCGAGCTGGCGGTTGATCCGCCGACGCTGTGGGCGGAGCAGCGAGGGCGAATTTGGAAGCACTCTAGCTGATGAGGCACGCGTCATAACATGTGGTGCGTCCCAGATTGATCACTCGCCAGGATTATTTCCGAGCCGTTTTCTTTTCGGCGCCGTGACCGCTGTGATCGTGTTCGCGTCGTTGACCTGGACGTTGCTCGCGGTGGGACGCGGACCGTTCCGTTCTGGAAGCTCAGACCCATGCCTGAGGCAAAGCCGGACCCGAGACAGTCACAGTCACTGAGACGACCGCGCCCTGGCGCGCAGAGGCCGGCGCGATAGCGTCCACTTCACTATGTCGCAGTTCCGGCTGCTGTCAAGGACAGTCAGAAACGTTGTTGACACTCAGATTTCTGATGTCGAGCAGCACACAGGAGACGTTGTCATGCTCATTGGTCTCAACCAGCAGGCTCTTTGGATCGATCTCGATCTTGAGCTGGTAAATGCCATCGGGATTGCCGGTGAAATTGAGTTCCTGCCCTGAAAGCCAATACCCGTAGGTATCTCCCCAGCCTACCGACATACCCTGAACACCACTGCCGCAGCCGAAATAGAACCCCGGTTGACTAGTGTCAATTTGGTCCGTGTCTATGATGCAGAAGGTGGTCTTGCTGCCGGTGCGTTGTGATCCGCCGGGAGCATCCATGGGCTGCAATGTGTAAAGCGCGTAATTATTGAAGTGAAAATGGTTATGCCCAGAATGCCACTCCATTCTACCGGCCAGGCGATCGTAGGAACCACCGTCGTCGAGATAGACGCGCTGATACACCTTTTGTTTTCTACCTTGTTTTCGCCCCCCGCGGTCTATATCGCCGGCGCGCAGCTCAAGCGGTCCCACACCGCTGTTCCAGCTCGTCGTGCTAAAGATCAGCTTGGTTCCCCCGACCAAATGCACATCGAACGCCGGCAAGGGCTGCAAATTGGGCTTTTGCTCAAGAACCTGGGCAAAACCAATCGGGGCGAACGACAGCAGGCCTGCGATCAACCAGCATCGGAAAATGCGAGGAACATAGCACATGCGCTTATCCATCGTCGGATCTCCTTAATAGAAACAACCCCAGTAGAAGCCGGTCGTCTGTGCGGACGACCGGCGTACAAAGAACAAGCCGAGGATTAGGCTATTACTGGCAGGAAAGCCGCTCAGCGACTATAAGCACGCCCAATCTCCGCCTTTCGGCCTAGTTGCCCGGCTCGGGTGGCTGCGGCAGTACTCTCGTCCCAAGGCATTCCACGTTGGAAGCTTGATGGGGACCTATCTCCGAAGCCAGGTGCAGAGGTGGATCAAATGTCGCCACGATCGGGCCATCGCCATGGGCAATGTGGGCCGCTAGCGCTTGCTCACTCGCAGAGATCACGATCCCTAAGAACTGATTCGGCCCAAGGGTTAGAGTTGTCCCATCCTCCAGAAGGACTGAACAGTTACCGGTGGCTTCACAGTTAGCGCCCAGGTCTCTTGGCCCGCCAATGTTGTGACATATAGGCGGACACACCTCCTTCTTAGGATCACACGGCGGTGGAAGCTCCCCAGCAAAGGCAGAAGTGGCAATGAACATCAGGCCGACGCTCAGTGCTGCAGGTAACCATAAGGTTTTTGCCAATCTAGTCATTTTCCATACCCCTTTTGAAGAATCATCAGTTATTGTCGACGGCTTCGTCCCGGCATTTAGGCCCGGACTACTGCCGGTCGCCCCCGTTTCAGTTGCTCCCAGCACACCGTCAGTTCCCTCGCACTCGCCCGCTATGCGTCGACCGCGATCTGATAAGGCACGGCCGGCCATGACGTGCTCGCACGGGGCGCTAACCTCTCACATCCGGAACGCTTGCGCTATTCCCCAAAAGAGGTACTGAAAGTAACCCTTTTGGGGAACCAGGAGAACGGCCCCCACCCGCGCACAACTGCTCCCGCCGGGAAGAGGACGTGCCGCACGGGCCCGTCGGCCAGGCATATTCGGGGGCTGCAGCGCCATATCCACGTGTACGGGGTTGGGGAGACGAGGCGGTCGCACATCGCCAGCGTCGCCGTGGACCGCTTCGCGGGGGGAATAGGGGCCGCGCGACCGTTCATCCGCATCGTCGCGGGACCCAGTCCGATGCGGCGCCCAGCGCTCGGGCGCAACCCGGGCCGGGTAGAAGGGCAAGGCCGGCGGCCTTGGGTGCTTGGCGGCGGGCGTTTTGTCGGGCGTTTCGGCCAGCAGCTTGTCTATCTCCTCCTTACACAGAAGGGTTCGACCCTGAGTCCGATGACCTGGGCGTGCTTCGCCAGCGTCTCCGGCGCCAGCGCCTGCTGGCTTACGAACAATTTGCCGTGCACGTCCCATTACTTGTCTTGCTCGCCCGCACAATGCGCCGCCCGGCCGCTTTCGGGGCCTGCGCATGCATGCTCTCGATCGGGAAGTCGTGGAACACGTAACGCAACCTTACCGGTGGCGCTGTAGTTCTTGTCGAGCTGCGACAGCGTCGTCGGGACGTGGCGCCGGCAGAAGGGGCACTCGTAGTCGGAAACCCCAGGGTGAGCTTGGCGTCCGTTTTACCTTTGGACGGAGAATCACCAACCTCCAGTACCGTGTCGATCGGCCGCACCGCGGCGGTGGCTGCAAGAGCTTCGTGATCTCCGCGATATCCCGCCGATGGCTTGCTGGCCCTCTTTGAGGGCCGCGATATCCTGGCGCAAGCCCGTGATCTCGTCCACGGGGGTCGTCTCGGCCGCGCGGACGGCAAGGCTTCCACCGAGTACCGGGCCCAGGAGCAGATTACGGCTCCGGAAGTGCCAATGTGCATGGTGGTTTCTTATGGGTTCGTAAATTGGAAAAACTCGGAATGGGCCACGCTGTCAAGTTCTCGGTACCCGTGCTAGCCAGGCAGAGGTTGGCGCTGCCGTCAATGTGAATGCGGCTCACCCTCACAAACTCCGCGCCGAAAGAGAGAGACGAAGAACCAGGGAAAACATGTCTCAGGCCCTGTCCGGCTGCCCGGCGAGCTGGCGCAGTACAACCAAGGTGCGACGGCGGACGCCGAGCTTGCCGAAAACATGCTGGAGATGTTTCTTGACGGTGTCGCCCATGATACCGAGCTGCCGGGCGATTTGCTTGTTGGTGAGTCCTTGGCTCAGAAGCCCGACAATCTGCTCCTCCCGTTTGGTGAGCATGTCCGCGCTTCGGGCGCGGCCCCGATTGTTTTCCGCCATTGCATCGCCATGGCTGGGTGTCTGCAATAGGTCCGATAATGCGTTGGCCAGCAAGCCGCGGGGGAGCCAGATGTCGCCTCGGCTGACGGCGCGGATCGCCTTAACGCACGCATCGGGCGGACAACTGGCCAGCAAATAGCCGTGGAAACGATTGCGCAAAATCTCTTCGACCAAGCCAGAACAAACCTCGTCCGACAACAGTAGCACATGGACTCTCCGAACTGTCGTTCGGATCATCCGGAGCAATTTAGGACTGAGCTGGTCGAGTAACGCTTTATCCAGTAACAGCACCTTAGGCTGCCGCTGCTCCACACACCCGGGAAGGAGTGCTGGGTCCTCGACAGGCTCGCTAAGCATTTTAATGTCCGGCTCGCTCGCCAACCGCGACAACAGTTCCTTCAGCAAACCCGCTTGGCCTGAGGCAATCAGTACGGTGATCAGGTTCGAGTCATCGCCCGTGAATGCCCTATCGACGCAACGGAATACAGGGTTCGGTTTATCGCCGGAACGCCTGGGGGCGTCGGTCCTTCATGGCTCGTTGCTGAGATCGCGTCAATCAGGCCGGTCGGTAGGTTGCTGAGCCCTACGCCGCCATTGATACGGTTGATATGGTGCGAGGCTACCTGACCCGGCGCCGGGCACCGCCGCTTGGACTTTCGCCGCTCACGCTCGCGGCGCTCGACAAAGGGCAGGTTGGGGCGTGCGGAAGGGGCCGCGTTGAGTCCCGGTCTAGATTCTTCGGCAGCTAAGGCGCTAGCACCCAGTTCAACTTCGTCGTTTTTTCGGGACTGGTCATTCTGCTTTACACATCATGCCGACTGCCTGGCCTAGCGAAGGGTTGGATGGTGGCGAAGAGGGGGCCAAGCGGGGCGCCGGGGGTGGGCGATATGCGATGATATGGTTGAC
>JBOIDR010000006.1:0-70917 GCA_050740695.1 Gammaproteobacteria bacterium
GGAAGACCTGATTCCATTCGCCGAACGGTTTGTTGGTTGTCAGGAGGATAGAGTGCTCTTGGTAGCGGCGGGTGACGACTTCGAAGAGCAGATCGGCGTAGCGTGCGTCGTAGGACAGGTAGCCGAGATCGTCGATGGCGAGCACGGTGGGAGTGGTGTAGCGGCGCAGTCGGCGCGCGAGCGCGGTCGGTGACAGTCGGTCCATTCGTTATCGCCGAAAATGAACACGAAGGGGCGGCGGAAGGTCTGGAACGTATCAAAGCGTTGTTGGAAAACCGCGTCGGTGCACGGACTCGACCCACTCTTGAAGTCTCCGTCGTGCACGGTGAACTCCATGGGACTACCGTTGATGTCGGCGATCAAATTGGGAATGGTGACATTGACCTCAGTGGCGTTGTAGCCGAGGTCGCCGATCAGCGCGAATTGGAACTTCAGGGCCAGAGCTGGGGTTGCCGGTAGCGCCATAAGGAAAACAGAGAGCACCCTGACCAGCACGAGCCGCTTCTTCATACTTTCCTCCACTTTTAAAAGTCCCCTCACCTGTCTTTCTCCCCAGAGGGGAGAGGGCAGCAGACGCGAAGCGACTGCGGGTGAGGGGAATCTAATGTGATGAATTCAAATGCAACCTAGATCTAGAGCAGGTTTTTGTTCCAGGGACCGGTGATGGCGAAGGTGATACCAGGGGTCTGGATGTTGACGAACAGCCACTCACCGTCGCGGCTGAAGCAGGCGCCTGCCCACTCTTTGTCTCGGAAGTCGCCGACGATGCCGTTTTTCTCGCCGTTGAGCACGATATTGTTCTGGGCGAAGGGGAACGCGTCGCCCTCCTGGGTCAGGCCGATGAGCCGCTGTCCTACCAGGTCGCCGTCTTCACACAGCAGGATGCCGCCGCGTGGGCTGACCGTGATGTTATCCGGGTTGTCCAGCGTGGCCTCGGCAAGGGACTCATAGATCAGCCGCAGGCGCTGTTTCGACGTGCTGTATTCCCACACTTGGCCCTCGCCGAGGTCGCCGCCACTGGTCGAGACAAAGAATATCCGGCGACCGGCAGGCCAGCAGCCTTCGAGCCGCTTGAACGCGGCGCCGCCCCGTTCGAAGCCTTGCATGAAAACGCCGAGGGTGTCCGTGGTGCCGGGCGAGTTGAGGCGTTCGGGGAAGGGAATGTCCACCCACTCCACCGGGTATGTGGAACCGACTCCCACACTGCCGGTGAGATCGGCTTGCTGGACACCGACCACCTTCAGCATCTGCAACTGCCCGCCCTGGGGGAGCTGGCCCGGGACGTTGGGCAGGAAGCGGTAGAAACCGGCGGTGCCACGATCTTCCGTCTCGTAAACGATGCCAGTCTTGCGGTCGACCGCGACCGCCCTCGTGGTTGAAGCGGCCCATGGCTGTGAGGGGCACAGGGGAAGCTTGAGCGAACGCCGGCGATTCAAAAACCCACCCGTGGGTCGCACCGGCCGTTGTACTCAAATTCTCCTCGCAGGTCAGCCAACTTCCCCAGGGGGTCCCGCCACCGGCGCAATTGCGGATGGTGCCGGTGAGGCTGGCCACCGCCGAGCCTTCCCACTGACCTTCCCTCAGGTTGAACACCAGATTCGTCGTGCCTCCGCCGGCCAGCGGGTCGTAGGTGATGGCGCTGTCCCCGAATGGCGTACCAAGGCCGACCTCTTGGTTACGGACAAGAACCACCCGGCCGCGCTGCGTCGCAACGATGCCCATGCCGTCGTGTAACGCTGGGGTCGGTGTTCCATCGGACAGCGGGTCGCCCGTCCAGCCGAACGATATGTAGCGGAAGCCTCGAGGGAGCCGTATCAGCGGCAGGCCCGTAATCTCGTCTGCTGCCTCAAACAACGGACCATAGCCGGAAGCGGTCTGAGTACGGGTGGACCCGGCCATAAGCGCCTGTAGCGGCCCACCGGCCACAGCCAGTCCGCCCAGCGCCAGGGCGCTTCTGCGGAGGAAGGTGCGGCGATCTATCCCCTGCTCGGAGATAGCGGGATGCACCGCATTTGCCGAGCGTTCTTCATCGCTCATGTCATAACCCCCTAGTATAAATGTGAAATTCCTGCCTGCGATGGAATAATTTACAGGCTGGATTCGTGCGGTGGCTAAATGCGCCGCGCACGCGCAAAGGCACTGTAACAAGCGAATATGACAACCATGTGAGAGGATGAAGAACTTTGTATGAAGAGAATCTTCTACGCGACAAAAATCCAGTGCTTCGTCCGGGTGGTTTTGATGAATGTCATTGTGAGGAGCGTAGCGACAGGGGATCTCGCTGTGGCAGCGAGGGTGAGGGGATTAAAAGGGGAACTTCTCCATTGTTATCTGCGCTCATGGCCATGAGCTGAGAGTCGCCGAGCGGTCTTCGCGGCAGCCAACGTCGCGCCTGTCGTTAACCACTTCGAAAGTTACGCTTGGGAACTGCCCCGGACGTCTTCCACGTGATTCGAGCGCACGGTGCCGTGCCGGTCCAGCATCCTTTTGAGTCGTGGATCCGCCACCGCGGCGCGTCGCGAGAACGGTGAGGATCCGGTCCGGTGGGCCGTTCTGCCGGCCTCGCGACACAGGCTCGCATTGACAGAGTTGCCGCGGAGGGCGAAGCCCTTGCGCAGAGGGACATCCCAGACCCAGACCTGGGTGCTAGGGCCTCAGTGATGGTGACGCGCGTCCAACCCTTCTGCATTACTGGTTCTGATTGCAAATCGAGGATGCGATGCCGACGAGGTGGCGCGAGCTCAGCGCCGTGTCCGCGAAATCGGAAAACGGCCCATCCGCCGACGCGATCCGCATCCCGCCCACGGACCTGATACCACGCGCCCGACGGGGTCACCGAGGAGGGCTGGTTCGCCCTATGCTCCTACGAGGCGAAACCGAAAGGGGGCATGCCCGTACGGTCGCTCAACGGTAAAGGAAGCGTACGAGGTCTTTGTTGTCGGAGAATGCCGATGCGTCCGGCGCCAAGCCGTCGCAGTTGTGGATCAGCAGCGGGACATCCATCTCGTAGAGCGACCCATGCGCGCGGTAGCCCGGATCGAGATCGGCATACGCGCTGTCCATCTCGCCGAACATGGTATCGCGATCGCCCAGGACCACCATATCGCCGATGCGCTTCAACGGCAGATGAAACCGGCTGGCGGCCTCTCCGCTCGGCAAAAGGCCCTCGTTGCCGGGCAGCGCGCACAGGCACGCCTCGACTCGTGCGTAGTCGTTGGGATCGTGGAGCCACAACCAGGCGCAGCCGCTGTAGTTCTTGTGGTGCTCGATGTAGTAATCGCGTTCGAGGGACAGCATAAAGCGGATCAGGCTACCGGCCTCCTCGCAGACCCGGGTGAGATCCCAGCAGCGGGTCTTGAAGTTCATGCCGTGGTCCGCCGTGATGAAAAAGGCCGCATCCGGCGCCACGGCGCGCGCTTCGCCGATCAGCGCATCGATGCGCTGCAGGTGTGCCTGGGACTCGGGTGCCTCGGGCGGCCAACGGTGCATCGGATAGTCGGTCGTATGCACGTATATCAGTCCGAGGTCCGGCCGGGTCTTCAGGAGGTCCACAGCAACCTGCCACAGCCAGTAGTTGATCTCCCGGCTGTAGATCCCCGGCGGTGGTCCGTGACGCACGACGAGATCGGCCGGCGGGTCTTCGGCAGTCGCCGCGAGCGCGACGCCCTTGTTGAACAGCTCGAGTGTCTTGCGTTTCGCCGATAAGAGCCCCGCGCACACACCACAACGTTGTGCACGTTGAAACAGGGTCTCGACGCGGATGAGATCGCCCGAGTTCATGTAGGCGGCCTGTCCACGCTCCTCGTCGAAGTAGGAGTTGGCGCAGATCCCGTGCTCGGCAGGCCACGCCCCACAGCTAATGGAGACATTGTTGACGTTCGTCACGCTCGGGAACATCGCCGAAACCGGCCGGTAGAACCCCTCCGCCATCAGACGGCGTAGGTTCGGCATCGGGGTTGCTGCCAGGTAGTCGAGGCCGAAACCGTCGATCATGGCGACCACGACCCGCTGGTGTTGGCTCTTGGTGGGCATTCGGTTACTCCCATACATTCTTTGGCATCACCTCGCGCGCTCGGCGAGGATATGCCAGTGGTAGGTGTCGACGCGCTCGGAAACGGCGAGCGGCCAGAGCGAGTGTTCGTAAAGGAGTGCGCGCAAACAACGCTCGTCGAGATAGTGGTGTGGATGCGCCTTTTCGGGATGGTCGAGGTCGATATAGGTATCGCGCCGGACCCGTTGGCCGCGCCCGAAAGAAGCCTGGCGTTTGGAGAGACAGGTCGCCTGCAGGAGAGCGCCGGTTCTCAACACGCGTGTGATCTCACGGAGCGCATTTTCCAAGGCAGCCCGATCGCCATGGTAGATCACGTTCCAGGCGAGAACGTAGTCGAAGGCGCCGCGCCGAAAGGGTAGTCTCGTCATGCCCGCGCACACCGCGTGCACACGGAGCCCCTCAGCCGTTGCCGTGTGCCGGGTGCGCGTAAGACCGTGAGAGCGCTGAGGTCGAGCGCATATACCTCGAAGCCCGCGCTGGCGAGGAGCCGCGTGTGCCGGCCCGCGCCACAGCCGAGGTCGAGCACCTGGCGCGTGCCACGCGCCCTCAGCGCCGCGAGTAGGTCCTCCACTTCTGTCTCCGGTACCTGCCAGCGCTGGTCGGGAAGCCGGAATCCCCAGCGCTCATCCCAGAACGGGCAGCGGCCGGCATCCAAAGCGTCGAGCATGCTCAGATCACGCGGCGCCGGAGCCATGCGCTTGTGTGCTCGACGGCCAGGACCAGGACGAACAAGGCCAGGATGATGGTTGCAGCTCGCGAGTACTCGAACATGTCCATCGCGACCTTGAGCTCGATGCCAATCCCGCCCGCGCCCACGATCCCGAGGATCACCGATGAGCGTACCGCCTTCTCCAGGCTGAAGAGCGCCGAGTTGATGAAGGACGGCATGGCTGCCGGGACCACCGCGCAGAACACCGCGCTGGCGCGCCCGGCTCCGAGGGCCGCGAGCGCCTCCTGGGGTCCGCGATCGACCTCCTCCATCGCCTCGGCGAAGAACCGGCCACAGAAACCGATGGTGTCGACAATGATGGTGAGCGTGCCGGCAAACGGGCCAAGGCCCACGGTGGCGACGAAGAATATCGCCCAGACCAGATCGGGTACGGTGCGAAAAAACCAGATGAGGCCGCGCGCCGAGTGATAGCAAACTACGTGGGGCGTGAGCTGGCGCGCGGCCAAGACAGCCAGCGCAAAGGCCCCGGCGATCCCCAGGGCCGCGCCCACCACGGCCATGAGAAAGGTTTCGCCGAGCGCGCGTCCGATGGGCACCAGGCGGGTCGGATCCGGCGGCAGCATCTCGGAGAGAATGTCGTCCGACGTTGGGCAGGCCGGCAATCAGATCGCCAGGCGAAAACCCGATCGAATCCGAGTGCCGACAACAATGCGACGAGACGCCAGGCACCGTCACGGTCTAGCCGAGCGCAGACAGGGCCCCGGCACGTCATGCATCGTAGAGGGCACGTAACTCCGACCTTCCCAGTGCACGGCTCGGTGCATCGAGCCGGATCGCCCCGATTCTCAAGCCGAGCACCCGGTCCGGCCCCGGATATGGTGTCTTTTGAGGGCCGAGACGCAGCCCTCTGTGGGCGCCACGCTCGGTCCTGGATAGGCCCGCCACGAGAAACCGAGCCAATACCGACATCATTGAGTATGTGTATGGTCGATGACCGGACGATGGCAATCCGATGAACATCGCGTTACCGGCGGCTCTGCATGAGGCGCCGGGCGGCGTCGGTGCAAAGCACGGGCGCCCGGTGGATGAGCCGTTCGCGATGAGGAGGAGGAGCGCTGGCCCCACACGGTGCCGTCACGCCTGAGTCACATTTCCTTGGCACACTTCTTCGGAAGGCGCGGTAAGCGCCCTACCTAGCGAGCCATTGGTAGCCTTTTCGCCCCGAGATGAGTCGGCTGTTCGAGGTGGCTTTGATAGATACCCAGTGATCGGAGGTAACACCCTATGCGCCGCGTTGGTGAATGGCTGAATCCAACCTTGCCCGGGGCTGCCGGCCCCGGACGAGGAGCGAGATCGGTGGCCTTTTGTCTCCTCGCGTCATTTGTGGGATCGACAGTCGCCGCGACCCTCACGGCCCGAGCCGTGCTCCCCGCGATGACCTTCTTCGCTCCGGGCCCGACCTCGGGCAAGCTCATCGGGCCCGGACCGTTCAATGGCATTGTCCCGCCATTCCTGGACAGGCAACCCATACAAGGCTTCTCGGGCGCGCTCGATCGGGGCGACGGCACATTCGAGGTGATGGCCGATAACGGCTTTGGCGCAAAGGACAACTCTGCGGACTTTCATCTGCGTGTTTACACCGTGCGCCCGAGCTTCGTGACCGCTAGCGGCGGGAACGCCGACGTGACGGTGGAGCGTTTCATGGAGCTGACCGATCCCAAGCGTCGTTCCGGCTTCCCGATTCAAAACGAGAACGTGCTCGGAAGGGTGCTGACCGGTGCCGATTTCGACATCGAATCGATTCAAAGCGGGCGCGACGGTAGCCTTTGGATCGGGGATGAATTCGGGCCGTTCGTGCTACACGTGGCCGCGTCCGGGGAGCTGCTCGATGCGCCTTTTCCGACACCGGGCGTGCAGAGCGACTCGAACCCCTTCATCCCCGCCGGTAGCGGAAACTTGCCGAATAGCCGCGGCTTTGAAGGCATGGCCATTTCGCCCGATGGTCGCTTCTTATACCCGATGCTGGAAGGAGCGCTGAAGACCGATCCGGATCCCAAGCTCACGCTCCGCATCTTCGAGTTCGACACCGTGGCAAAGGCCTTCACTGGGAGGCTCTGGCGTTACCGCTTGGAGGACCCGGGCAACGCCTTGGGCGATCTCCAGGCCATCAACGACCATGAGTTTCTCATCATCGAGCGGGACGGAGCCCAGGGACCTGCCGCGGCGCTCAAGAAGGTCTTCAAGATCGATCTATTGCAGACCGATTCCGACGGCTTCGTGAGCAAGGTCGAGGTGCTGGACCTCCTCGACATCGCCGATCCAAACGGGATCTCGACCTCCGCCCCCTCACCCCGCCCCGGAGACTTCGGTCTCGGCGATGGATTCAGGTTTCCCTTCGTCACCATCGAAGACGTGGTGATCCTGTCGCCTTCGGAGCTCCTGGTCATCAACGACAACAACTTTCCGTTCTCGGCCGGCCGTAATGTGAGCCTTCCCGATGACAATGAATTCATTCAGGTCCTACTCGACGACGCGCTCGGCGTGGACCCGGAAGTGCTCGTTCGGCCAACGCTTTCGACGGCGCGCGAGGAGCTTTTGGCCGCAGCGCATGCGGCACTCACGGGCGCGTTCGACGACGCCGGTGGATCGGGGGCGCTCGCCCTTGCGGCAATAACACGCGCCCGGGACCTGTTCCGCTTACACGAGCCGAAGAGGCTCGAAAAGCGGCTCCACCGTTTGCTCGAAGCGAAAAAGCTTACCGGAGCCGCGCTCGACAAGGCGGAACTCGGCCGATCGGAGCAGGCCGCTGCCGGCTTCATCGCAGCCCGGCGCTTGATCGGTGAGGCCCTGGCGGGAGTGAAGAATTAGCGTGCCAACTCTACCGCGGGTGTTTGCGCAGAAATGTAGGGTGGGTTCGGCATGCCCTTTATGCCGCAACCCACCGACTTGGCCGCGCAGCGGGCCTCCTTCCCAAGCCGTACTCCAAAGTGTCGGCCGACGGGTTGGTGGGTTACGCCGCAAACAGCCCGGCTAACCCACCCTACATTTTATCCGAAGCGCGAGAGGACCCCCGATGCCAACCGATCCTGCGAGCACGAGGGCCGCGTGATGTCCTCTGAACGGCACGAGCGTTCTGCCCCTATATCCCTACAACGTATGCGCGCCGTCCGATACTGGACGCGGTGTCTCCTGTGCGCAGTACTGGCCTCCGGCTGGGTGCTCGGCACGCCCGCGATTGCCGCACCCAAGGTCGTGGTGATCTCTCTGGACGGTGCCACGCCCCGCAACATCGAAAGGTTTCTGAACGATGGCACCCTGAGCGAACGACGCGGCCTTGGGCTCCTCATCAAACGCGGGGTGACGGCGGAGCGGAATGTCACCGTTACACCGTCGCTCACAGCCCCCGGGCATATCGCGATCGCGACCGGCTCGGCGGCGGCAAAGAACGACGTCCTTGCCAATAGCTTTCATCTCCTCGCGAGCCCCTTCGCAAGGAACATCAGCGGCTTTTCCGCCCCCATCGGCGGCTATCGGTCCAGTCCCCACGGGTCCGAGGAGAGCCCCGACCCGAGCGCCGAGCCCCTGTGGGTGGCATTGCGAGCTGCTGGAAAAAAGGTCGTGACCGCGACCTTTCCGGGTGGGGACGGGCTTGATATCCGCGTACCCGGCCTGATCGATAGCCCCGTCATCCAGCCGGCAAGCCTGCGCACGGTAGACTATACGGTGCCCTTCGGGGCCTTTGCCGGCCTGGGTGCCCGGGGCTTCGAGCTGTCCGGATTGGATTTGGACCTCGCTCCGCAAACGACGCTCGACCAACTTCAGGCCGTCGGTCGGCTGAGCTTCGGCCCGGTTCGACAGAAGACGACCACGCTCGAGACCTTCACGGTGGGTGGTGTGAATTACGAGATTCGTGTCGCGGCCCTCGATACGTCCAATGATAACGGGGTGAACTACGATACCTTGGTCTTCTTCGATCAAACCCAGGGGATCTTGCCTGGGCCCTACTTGCTGCCTTCGACCGGAGCGGCGTTCGTGCGGGCCGGTGAACGGCGCTCCGGTCTCTTTTACCTCGAAGGGAGCAGCAACAAGGCGGGCACCGCGTTCTATGTCGCGCATCTGGCGCCGGACCTATCGAGCGTGCGCATCGCCCGCTACGCGGCGAATTTCATACCGCGAAACGCACCGGTGATCCCGGACGTGGACGATATCAATAGCCATGTGGGTTTCTGGGCTCCACAACCGGATTTTCGCATTCCCGAGCGCCTGAGCCCCGGTTTCGCCGGCTTCGCGGACCTCGAGCTCGAGGCGATCTACCAGGATCAGGTTCGCTCCTTCGTCGATTACCAGACGCGCCTGGCCCTGCGGTCCATCGCGCAGAACCGGGACGCCGATCTCGTCATGATCTACATCGAGCAGCCCGATGGCTCGGGCCACCAGTTCTTGATGACGGATCCGCGGCAGGCGACGAACCCGCTGGATGCGGGCTCCATCGGTCCGAACCAGGATCGAGCCAAGATCCGCCGTTATCGTGATTACCTTCGCCGGGCTTACCAGGCCGCGGATGACGCGGTACAGCGCATCATCGAGGCCGTGGGTCAGGAACCCGATGGTCGGCCTCGGAGCAACATCATCGTGGTTTCCGATCACGGCTTCGCGCCCTTCCATACGGCCGTCAGTATCAACAACCTGCTCGCCGGACATGGGCTCGATCCCGCCAAGGTCCGCGCCGTCACTTCGGGGCCGGCAGTGAACGTGTAGCGCCCGAGCATGAGTGCGATCTTTATCGCCTCCGGGCCGAGGTCACTGCCGATGGCAGGCTCATAGTGCGGATCCACGACGTGAGCGGCGCCGTGTTGTTCGAGAGGACGCTAGTGCCTGAATGACGCTAGTGCCTGAATAGGGTCCCGACTGGTTCCGACGCTTAGCAGGCTGCCAAAAACCGAAGTTGCTCGTCAAGCAATTCCGGGATGGCGTTAGTGCTAGTGTAGGTGTTGCTGGTCCGCGACCCGGCCGAGCTTATGAACCAGCGGATCCTTCTCCTTGTCGCCGAAATCGGCGAAGTCAAGCCGGCGATACCCCAGACCGTTTCTGCTTGAGTACGAGCTATGGGCCCGGCGTCGACTGCCCAGCTCTCGATCAAGCGCGTTACGATCCGGTGGCTCTGATCACGGCGTTCGATTAATAACGGAAGCGAGATCGAAACTAACCAGTGCACTTCCGTCGAGACGCCGTCGAGCGTGCCACGAAAGACCTTGACCAAACCAGGCCAGGCATGCATGGTCTAGGGCCTCGCCGCTCGTCGGCTCGCTCATCCTTCCGATCCGGCCTCTTCGTAAAACCAGGCCCCCGACCAGGGGGGCACGGCTTTTTGCGACAGGGCGGCACTCATCGTATTATCAGTTGCATAGAATAGCTCGCCGGCAGGGACTTCCAGGAGGGGAGCTGCCTCATCCCCGAGGTCTGCGATGAGCGTCAGCCGGCCCCCATCGCCCAGGGTCCAGTTGACCAAGAGACCGTTCGTATCGAGCAGCGCGAAGTGAGCCTCTCGATCGGGCATGCCGCATAGCCGCGGTGTGATCTCTCGGGCACGCACCGCGAGCAGATCCCGATAGAGCCTCAGCCACTCGGCGTGGGGAGCGCGCATCAGGCAATCCCAGTCGAGCTTGGCGCTCCGCTGGGTCCCGAGCGCGTTGGGGTCCGGGATCCACTCCACCGAGGCGGTAAAGTTGTGGGACCCGGAGAACTCCCTGCGCCGCCCTTCGCTCACGGCGCTCGCGAGCTCCGTTCCGAAATCGCAGAAGAAGGGAAAGGGCTGGCCGGCGCGAAATTCTTCCCCCATGAAGAGCAGCGGGGGCAAGGGCGCGAGCAGCACGATAGAGAGCGCGACCCGGAGCTTATGCGGCTCGGTCAGCATCGAAAGCCGATCCCCGAGCGGGCGATTGCCGATCTGGTCGTGGTTCTGCAGGAACGAGACGAAAGCCGCAAGCGGTAGGCCTTGGCTCGGTTCCCCGCGCGGCCGGTTGTGGCGGTGGGCCGAGCGCTCACCCTGGTAGGCGAAGCCTCCGCTCAGGCAACGCCCCAGGTAGGCGGCGGGCCGTGCGGCATAGTCGGCGTAATAGCCCCCGGTCTCGCCGGTGAGGAGCACATGCAGGCTGTGGTGGAGGTCGTCGTTCCACTGCGCCGTGTACGCGATCGGGGTCCCATCCTCACGGCGCCGGAGATAATGCGCCTCGTTATTATCGTTCTCGAGCACGAGATGGATGTTACGTTGTCGCCCCGGTCCGGCGCGCACGGCCTCGGAAAGCTCGATGAGGATATGCGGGTCGGAATCGTCGAAGATGGCATGAACGGCGTCGAGGCGCAGGCCGTCGAGATGAAACTCGTTGAGCCAGTAGAGGGCGTTATGGATAAAAAAGTCGCGCACCATGCGGCTCTGTGCCCCGTCAAAATCTATCGCCGGCCCCCACGGTGTCTTGTGTCGATCGGTGAAGAACTGCGGCGCATAGGCGTCCAGATAATTGCCCTCCGGGCCGAAGTGGTTGTAGACGACATCCAGCAGCACCATGAGCCCCTTGGCATGGGCGGACTGGATCAGATCCTTGAATTGGTCCGGCGACCCGTACGCGCTATCGGGGGCGAAAGGCAGCACGCCGTCGTAACCCCAGTTGCGGCGCCCGGGGAAATCCGCGACCGGCATGATCTCGAGGGCGGTGACCCCGAGCTCGACCAGGTAATCGAGCCGCTCCTTGACCCCGGCAAAGGTACCCTGCGGAGAGAAACACCCGACATGGAGCTCGTAGAGGACGGCCTCGTCCCAGTCCCGCCCCTTCCAGCCTTCATCCTGCCAGCACCAGGTCTCGGGGTCGATGATCTGACTCGGGCCATGCACGTCGTCGGGATTGAAGCGGGAGGCCGGATCGGGGACACACCGCTGCCCGTCGATCCGGTAGCGATAGCGGTTTCCGGGCGCGGCCTGTGGGGTTACGATCTCGAACCACCCTGAGCCCATAGGCCGCATCGTCAAGAATGTCCGTGGATGTGTATCTTCCAGGCACAGCGCCACCTCGTGCGCGGCCGGCGCCCATAGGCGGAAGCGCACGCTCGCATCGTCCAGCGGCTCGGCCCCAAAGGGCATGCGATGGCGGCGTTTCACGGCCGGTATCCCGTCCCGGGCCTATGGCGGGCGCTTGTCGACCAGCTGATGCGCCAGCATTTCCAGTAAACCCTCGAGGGGCAGGGCGATCCAATCGGGGCGGTGGTCCATTTCGTAACGAAGCTCATAAAAGGCCTTCTCCAGGGTGAATAGCTGGATAAGGTCTCGGGCATGCGTCGGATCCTGGGGAAAGCTCGCGCAGCCCGCGGCCTCGGCGCGGTAACTTTCTAAAAAGGTTTCCGAGACCTCGTGGCGCCAGCCTTCAGCGAAAGCGCGAAGCGTGTCCGCCTCGCTCGGGCGTTCCTGGGTACAGCGGTTCAAGGCGGCTGCCGCGGCATAATCGAACGAGCGCAACATCCCCGCGACATCGCGTAGCGGCGAGTGCTTACTCCGCCGTTCTGCCAGCGGGCGCGCCGCTTCGCCTTCGAAGTCGACAAAAACAACCTCGTCGCCGGCCAGGAGCACCTGGCCGAGATGGAGGTCGCCGTGGTATCGCGTCTTGGCCGCCTCAAGGCCAACAACGTTGAGCGTTTGCAGGCGACTGAGGATCACCTCCCGCAGCCCGGCCAAGCGCTCTGCCGCGGCTTGCAGGGTGGTCGGTAGCACCGGTGTTTGTCGTTCGAGCCGATCCAGGGTCACGTGGACGTCCTGCTGGACCCCGCTCAACCACGCGGCTACGTCTTCCGGCCGCACCGGCTCCGGGTCGAAGGCAGGGTCGCCGGTCGCCCTCGCCAATACCCGGTGCAGCCCGGCGGTGCGCCGGCCGAGGGTCCGGATCAAGGTCAGATAGACAGGATGCGAGTCCTCTCCGACGGGGCGGCCGCATGATTCGTGGTGATCGGCGAAGCAACCCCCGAGAAAACGCTCGAGATAGGCGAGCGTATAGGACCAGGCGTCGCCTTCGTTTTCGATATAGGCTTGCACCAGTGTCAAACTACGGATATGGCCTTCCGCGTGCCGGTACTCGAGCGCGCCGGCCAAGGGGGCGATGTGCGGAAAGGGCGAGACCTCGGTGAGGAACCGTCCCATCTCCAGCTCTGCATTGATCCCGGCGTGTAGTCGGCGATAGCCTTTGACGAACAGCTTGCCGCCAAGCACCGCCGAGGAGTTGCTTTGCTCCACACGCGGAAGCTGGACGTGGGCGCCAAGCGTCTCGCCGGCGAGGCCGGTGTAGGCGCTAGTCGGGACAAACTGCAACCGACCGCTGCCGAACGGCAGCTCATGGGGCTTTGCGATCGCCGCGCAGAGCGCCTTGATAAACGCCTGGTCCCGGAAGGCATCGAATAGGAACCCCATGCGCGCCTGCCGTCTGATCCGGGCCACGGCCCAGGGGCGAAGCGCGCTCAAATGCTCCTCGGCGCCGCGCTCGTCCCAGGCGACTGCCAGGGGCAGGAAATAGCTCGTGGTTGCGCCGTCGGTACCGTGCACCTCCAGCACCATGAGCAGCCAGCTCCCCAGATCCGTGTTCCACTCGCCTTGTTCAAGCACGCTCACTCTTTCGATGGCCGTGCCTTTGGCGGCAAACCAGCGCTGGCTCGCGATATAGGCCGGCAGCACGTCGCGCAGCAACTGTGCAGTAGTCCGCATCGCCATCAGCCTTCGCACCTCGCGCGGATCCGCTGCGGTGGCGGAAAAGGTCTGCCAGCCATCCAGCATGACCAGGACGGGTAGCTCCGCAAGCGGCACATGTTCCTCATGCCGATGCGGTAGCTCGAGGTCCAGGCCGAGCCCGAACCAGTAGAATCCGTAACCGGGCAAGGTCAGGAGATATGGCAGATCTCCTATCGGTGGAAAGGCCGTACGTCCCAGGAGCTCGAGTGGTGTCCGTCCCTTGTGGCTCGCGAGGTCCAGCTCGACCGGTTGGGCCGATCGCGAGAGGTTGGCGATGCACAGGATGACTTCGTCATGGTATTCCCGCAGGAACGCGAGCACCCTGCGGTTGCGCGGATAGAGGAAGGTGAGCGTCCCGCGCCCCAAGGCCTTGTGGCAGTTACGTACCGCGATCAGGCGTTTAAGCCAACTGAGCGGCGAGGAGGGGTTACGGCCCTGTGCCTCGACATTGATCGCCGGATATCCGTATACCGCGTCCATGATGGGGGGGAGGTAGAGGCGCTCGGGGTCCACGCGCGAGAACCCTGCATTACGGTCCGGACTCCATTGCATCGGCGTGCGTACCCCGTTGCGGTCGCCGAGGTAGATGTTGTCGCCCATGCCGATCTCGTCCCCATAGTAGAGGATGGGCGAGCCGGGCAGCGACAGCAAGAGGCTGTGCATCAGCTTGATCCGGTCGGGATCGTTCTGCATCAAAGGTGCAAGGCGCCTCCGGATCCCGAGGTTCAGGCGCATGCGTGGGTCGGCGGCGTACATCTCGTACATGTAATCGCGCTCACGGTCCGTCACCATCTCGAGGGTGAGCTCGTCGTGGTTGCGCAAAAAGATCGCCCACTGGCAGGTCGGGGGGATATCCGGCGTCTGTTGCATTATCTCGATGATTGGGTGGCGGTCCTCCTGGGCGATGGCCACGTACATGCGTGGCATCAGGGGAAAGTGGTAGGCCATATGGCACTCGTCGCCGTCCCCGAAATACTCTCGCACGTCCTCGGGCCACTGGTTGGCCTCGGCCAGGAACATCCGATTCGGGTAGTGCCGATCCAGCTCCGCGCGCATATACTTGATGACTGCATGGGTCTCGGGAAGATTCTCGTTGTAAGTTCCGTCCCGCACGCAGAGATAGGGGATGGCATCGAGGCGCAGCCCGTCCACACCGAGATCGAGCCAGTAGCGCATCACGCGCAGCATGGCCTTTACGACATGCGGATTGTTGTGATTGAGATCGGGCTGGTGCGAGAAAAAGCGATGCCAGTAGTAGGCCTTCGCGAGCGGATCCCAGGTCCAGTTCGAGGACTCGGTGTCGCTAAAGATGATGCGGGTCTCGGGGAACTTCTTCGCCGTCTCGCTCCAGACGTAGTAATCGCGCTTGGCGGAGTCCGACGGCGCCCTGCGCGCGGCTTGGAACCAGGGGTGCTGGTCGGAGGTGTGGTTGATGACGAGCTCGGTGATGATCTTGAGGCCGCGGCGGTGGGCCTCGCGCACGAAGGCGCGGAAGTCCTTGCGCGTGCCATAATCGGGATGGATGCCATGGTAGTCGGCGATGTCGTACCCATCGTCCTTGAGCGGCGATGGGTAGAAAGGCAAGAGCCAGATCGTATTGACGCCGAGGTCGTGGATGTAGTCGAGCTTTTGCGTCAGCCCCCGGAAGTCGCCGATCCCGTCGTTGTTGCCGTCGAAGAATGCCTTGACATGCAACTCGTAGATGATGGCGTCCTGGTACCAGAGCGGGTCGTTTTCCCAGGCGGTGTGCTCTGATCCATCCATGGGGTGCTCAGAGGTTGTGAAAAAACCTACTGCGCTCGGCATCTCGCGTTCCGGCGGTGCTCGGAATCCTCATGTATTTCAAACATACTGCGGTTCCTGCGCTCCGGCGGAACGCGACCTTCCTTCGCTCGCGACGGTTTTTCACAACCTCTCACACGAAGTAATCGAAATCCCGTTCGCTGCGAAGCCGGCGCCGTAACCGTAAGACATGCGCCGGCATGATTTCCGGATCGATCTCTACGTAGTTGCGCGCTCCGTGCCAGAGATAACGGGCGTCGCTCACAAGCTCATGCGCCTGATGGGGGTGGCGCGGGTCGATCGCGAGGTCGGCGAGGGGAAGCTCCACCCAGCCCGAACGCGTATGGTGCGGATCGAGATTGACCACGATGACTAGGACGTTACTGAGGTCATCGGTCCATCGGCCGTAGCAGATCAACTCGTCGTTATCGAGCGGATAGAAGCACAGATTACGGCCGCGCTGTAAGGCCGGGTTGTCCTGTCGGATCCGATTGACCCTGGCGATAAGATCACGCAGGCTGTCCGGACGATCGATCTCCCAGTGCCGGACCTCGTACTTCTCCGAATCCAGGTACTCCTCGCTGCCCGCCTCGCGCGCGCGGTTCTCGTACAGCTCGAAAGCGGGGCCGTAGATCCCGTAGTTGGGTGATAGGGTAGCGGCCAGGATCAGCCGCGCGATGAAGGCGGGACGGCCACCGAATTGCAGATATTCGCTCAGGATATCCGGCGTATTCGGCCACAGGCTGGGCCGGAAATATTGCTGCGAGTCCGCCTTTGTGAGTTCGGTAAAATAGCTGCTCAGCTCGGCCTTCGTATTGCGCCACGTAAAATAGGTATAGGACTGCGTGAAGCCGAGCTTGGCTAGCCGATGCATGACCTTGGGACGGGTAAAGGCCTCGGACAAGAGGATCACGTCTGGGTGCGCCTTCTTGATGTCGTCGATCAGCCATTCCCAGAAGGCAAAGGGCTTGGTATGGGGGTTGTCGACACGGAAAATGCGAATACCCTGTCCGATCCAAAACAGAAACACGTCCCTCAGCTCTTCCCAGAGAGGCTCCCAGCACTCGGTCTCGAAGTACAGGGGATAGATGTCCTGGTATTTCTTCGGCGGGTTTTCGGCGTATTGCACGGTGCCATCGGGACGCCGGCGGAACCATTCCGGATGCTCCCGCACATAGGGGTGATCGGGAGAGCACTGCAGGGCGATGTCGAGGGCCAGATCGATGCCGATCTCGCTCGCCTTCTTGCTGAGCCGCCCCAGCTCATCCAGGGTCCCGAGCGCCGGATGCACGGCCATGTGGCCACCCGCCTCCGCACCGATCGCCCAGGGGCTACCCGGGTCCTGGGGACCGGCCCGCAGGGTATTGTTCCTGCCCTTGCGGTGGGTATGGCCGATGGGATGGATGGGCGGCAGATACAGGATGTCGAAACCCATGGCCGCGATATACGTAAGGCGAGCCTCGCAGTCCTTGAAGGTCCCTTGCTGCCCCGGTGACGCGGCGCAGGAGCGGGGAAACATTTCGTACCAAGTGCTGAAACACGCGTGCTCAGGGTCGACGATGACCACAAGATCCTTGTCGTAGGAGGTGCTCAAGTGCCGGTCTGGATAGCGGGTCATGAGCGCCGCGAGGTCGTCATCCATGGCGACCCGCTGCCCGCATGCCGGGTTCCTCGCGCTTCGCAATGCCTCTGCGAAGGCGCGCAGGCGCGCTGCGTCCTCACCGGTGGCGCGCTCTGCCGCTTCCTCGTTTAGTGCGGCGCCGACGAGGAGCGCGATCGCGATGTCCTGCGGCTCGCTACGCTTGGCCAGGTCCTGACGCCAGGACTGGAACGGGTCGATCCACGCACTGATCCCATAGCGATAACGCCCGAGCTCGCTCACGTGGAACGCACCGCGCCAGCGGTCATTCCCGGTGGGAGCCATCGGGACCTCGGTCCAGGTGTCTTCTTCTTCGCGGCGGTATCGCAAGATGCCGGCAATGGCTTCGTGACCATCGGCAAAGATATCCGCCTCCACCACGATGCCCTCGCCGAGGGCGCGTTTGATCGGGAAGCGGCCGCCATCGATCTCCGGCTCGACCGCCGTGATCACCACGCGCCTTCTCCCCTCCTCGGGCTGCACTTGGTTCCTCCGTGACCTAGACGCTCAGCCCTCGATGCCGCCTGCGTCGCGGGTGCCCGGTGAGTGGGCCTCCCACCTGACGAACAGAATCGCTAAGGGCGGCAGGGTCAGCGACAGCGAATGGTATCGCCCGTGGGCCGGCAGGGGGGACGCCTCGGCGCCCCCGAGATTGCCATACCCGCTGCCACCATAGGAGCCGGCATCGCTGTTGAGCACCTCGCGCCAAAAGCCCGCGCGCGGCACGCCGATCCGGTAGTTCAGGCGCGGAACCGGCGTGAAATTGCACACTACCAGCACCAGATCGTTCACGCCTTTTCCCTTTCGAAGGAAGCTGACGACGCACTGCTCCCAGTCGCTGAAATCGATCCATTCAAAGGTCTCCGGATGGAAATCGAGCTGCCAAAGCGCCGGCTCCGAGCGGTAGAAACGATTCAGATCCGCCACCCAGCCCTGGATCCCACGGTGGGCGGGCCGCTCCAACAGGTGCCAGGAGAGGCTCGCCTCGTGATTCCACTCCTCCCATTGCCCGAGCTCGCCGCCCATGAACAGGAGTTTCTTGCCCGGATGGGCGTACAGGTAACCCAGCAATAAGCGCAGGTTGGCAAGCCTCTGGCAATCGTCTCCCGGCATCTTTCCGAGCAGGGAACCCTTGCCATACACCACCTCGTCGTGGGAGAGCGGCAGGAGGAAATTTTCGTGGAACGCGTACCAGATGCTAAAGTTGAGGTCGCCGTGGTGGTACTTTCGAAACAGAGGGTCGTTGGAGAAATACCGCAACGTATCGTGCATCCAGCCCATGTTCCATTTCATGCCGAACCCAAGCCCCCCAAGACAGGTGGGACGAGAAACCAGGGGCCAGGCGGTCGACTCCTCGGCGATCGCCTGGGCATCGGGGTGCTGCCGATACACTGCGTCGTTGAGCGTCCGGATGAAACTTATCGCATCCAGGTCCTCCCGCCCGCCGAGCACGTTCGGGACCCATTCGCCGGGCTTGCGCCCGTAATCGAGGTAGAGCATGGAGGCCACCGCGTCCACGCGCAGTGCATCGATATGGTATTTATCGAGCCAGAAGAGGGCGCTGCTGATGAGGAAGGCGCGCACCTCGTGACGAGCATAGTTAAAGATGCAGCTGCCCCATTCCGGATGAAAGCCGCGCTTGGGATCGGCGTGCTCGTACAGGTACGTGCCGTCGAAATAGGCCAGTCCGTGCGCGTCGTTCGGAAAGTGGGATCCCACCCAATCGAGGATCACGCCAATGCCGTTCTGGTGTAGCCGGTCGACGAGATACATGAAGTCCTCGGGGCTGCCGTACCGGGAGGTAGGAGCGAAGTATCCGGTGCATTGATAACCCCAGGATCCGTAGAAGGGATGCTCGGTGATGGGCAAGAATTCCACGTGCGTGAAGCCCATGGTCTTAATATAGTCGGTCAGCCGATCGGCCAGCTCCCGGTAATCGAGAGGGCGGTTTGCTTCCTCCGGGACCCGCCGCCAGGAGCCGAGATGGACCTCGTAGATGGCCATCGGCGCATCCAGGGCATTGGCCTTGTGCCGCGTCTCCATCCAGTACCGATCTCCCCATCCATAGTCGAGGCGCCACACGATGGAGGCCGTTTTGGGCGGGGCCTCCCAGCGCAGCGCGAAGGGATCACCCTTGTCGGCCACGTAGTCGTGGCATCGCGATCTAACGCGGTACTTGTAACGCTCACCATGGAGCTGAGCCGGGATCTGAGCTTCCCAGATCCCCGAGCCATCGCCTCGTACCGCCAGGGACTGCGCCCCGGGGTCCCATCGATTAAAGTCCCCAATCACCGAGACCTCGCTCGCATTCGGGGCCCATAGGGCGAACTGCGTTGCCTCGCTCCCGTCGGCCCCGGCGACCACGTGCGCGCCTAGTTTGTCATAGAGTCGAAAGTGCGCGCCTTCCTTGAAGAGATAGACGTCGTGATCGGTGATAAGGCTCGTCCGCCGCTCATGGGCCGTCGTCACGGTTGCCGCAAGCTACGGACATATCCGTATTCCTCGAGGTCGATACCGCAATTCTGATCGTGATCGAGCAGCGCGAACACCGCGCTCAGACCGGGTATCGCTTCGGCCTCCTGGGGATTGATATAGCCATCCTCGTCCTCGTCCGCCCCGGTAAACTCGGGTGGTAGTTTCAGCACCTCTTCGGGTGTCGAGGGCAGAGGCGCCCCGGCCGCCGAGGCCCCCGCCACCAAAGTCATTGTTCCTAGGGCTGTCGCCCATCTCGCTAACGTTTTCATGGTGATCTCTTGCGCTCTGTCTACTAGGATGATACTCCTTAATTGCAGTAGCTGACGCGGTTCGTGCAGGTGTCGCCGGGAGCGTGGAGCCCAGGGCCGAGCCCCGCGGCCGCTCCCAGCCTTGAACCATCAGGCCGACAAGGGCAGATGAGTCCCTTATAGGAGTGGTGGCTCAGGGGGTAGTCCCTTCTGCGCCGTGGAAGCAGAGGAAGATGGGCCCCTCTTCCTCTCTGAATTGTGGCGGACCGCCGTTACTTCAGGCGGATATCGTTCGTGACCGCCAGGACTCCGGGGACCCGGCTAGCCAGAGCCGCAGCCCGTTGCCGTTCCGCTTCCGTGGTAGCGAATCCGCTGAGCTGGACCTCTCCCTTGAAGGTCTCCACATTGATCGCAAGCCCACTGACCTGCGGGTCCTGGAGCAGGGTGGTCTTTACCTTGGTGCTCAGCGCCGTATCATCGAGGTACTCCCCGGTGCTTTCCTGTGTGGGAGTCCCCGCACACCCGCCGAGTAAGACGACGGCCAGCGCAGCAGCCATTAGCGGTTTGTGTTCTATTCGATGGTTCATCGCAAATCTCCTCTCGGAATCACTCAAAAGTATCTTTCCTCCCGATGCACCTGTGTCATGGGAGCCTCTCTAGCCACGGTGGCAAACTTCGCAGCCGATTTCCTCGGCCGCACGGTGTACACACTGGCCACACCGCAGGGGCGGGCAATCCATATGCCGCACCCCGCAATCCGGGAGTAAGCGACATGACTTCAGAGGGTTAAGACTAGGCCTGCCGGCAGGGGCGGCTGGTAACGGGGATAGGCGTCGGTAAGAAATACCGACCAGCGGGAAGAGTTACAGCGAGGGCACGGCGCGGTAACCCACGACCGCAAGCGGTTTGTATACATGCGGCGCTTCGGTTCCAATGGGTTCTACGCCGCCTAGATGGACTTACGACCCCTTTCTATTTGGCGGCCAGGGATCGGTCGGATGCAGGCCGTGTAACCGTCGCGACCAGAATGGCGACGGGCCTCACCTGCTCAAAATAATCGGCCGCTTTAACGGCATGCTGCCTCTGCGCCATCCGGCGAGGGGCAATACGCATGAAAGCTTTCGGCAACGATGCGGCCACAAGCGAGGTATCGGCATTTTGTGCCCCGGCAAGTAAATCTTGCATGTAAATCCTACACGGCGACGCCAAGTACGTTCCACGTTGCGGGCTGAATCTCTTGCCTTTTTGCTAGGGCACATTTTCTGCCTTTTTTGCTTCACTGCCGCGTGACCGCCAAATCATGACCATGAGCGTCCGATTGAACCACACGATCGTTGCCGCGCACCACAAAGATACCGCGGCAATGTTTTTGACTGAGATCCTGGGCCTCCCACCGCCCTCGCTGCTCGGCCCGTTTGCGGTGGTGCGGGTGAGCGACGACACCTCGCTGGACTATATCGACGCCGACGGCGAGATCACGTCCCAGCACTACGCCTTCCTGGTGAGCGAGATCGAATTCGACGAGATCTTCGAGCGGATCCGTGAACGGCGCCTTTCGTACTGGGCCGATCCCGGCCGCCACGAGCGCGATCGGATCAACACCTGGGACGGTGGGCGCGGGCTCTACTTCGACGATCCGAACGGCCACCTGCTGGAGATCATCACCCGTCCGTACGGCAGCGGTGGTACGACGGCATCCCGACCTCACCCCTTGGTCGCACCGACACTGGGTCCCGAAGATCACGAGGGTCGCTCTCGTCATCAAGGGAAGAACGGTGGGGACAGCCTCGCCGCTACGGAGCCACCCGACGCGGGACGAGTAGCAAGCAAGTAAAGGAATTCGCGATCATCGTTTCGATTTCCTCAAGCCCGGCATCACGTTCTCGTTCACGAGGCTCGCGATGATCCGTATCAGCTCCTCAGGCTCGACGGGCTTTGCCAGGTGCGTCTGGAACCCCGCGCGTAGCGCGCGTACCCGGTCCTTGGGTTGCGCATAGGCCGTGAGCGCGATCGCCGGGATCTGCTCGGACAGCGGTATCCGGTGCTCCTTCTCCAAGGCCCGGAGCCTGCCCATCACCGCATAACCGTCCAGCTCGGGCATCGCGATGTCGCAGACGAGCACGTGCGGCGGGGCGCTTTCGAGGGTCTCGGCGAGCAATGCGAGCGCCTCGCGTCCCGAGCCCGTGGCGCTCACCTCGGCCCCGTGGCGCGCCAGCACCGTGGCCAGGGCCTCGCGCGCATCCTCCTGATCGTCCACCACCAACAACCGCACACCGACGAGCGAGGGTGCCTCGGCCTGCTCGTCTATCTTCCGTCCTTCCCCTCCGGGCGTCGGCGAGACGGGCGGAGCCGGGAGGCGCACGGCGCGCACGGGTAGGTCAACGGTGAACGTCGTGCCCCGCCCAAGGCCCGGGCTCTCGACCCGGACGCTCCCCCCATGCAACTCGACCAGCTCGCGCACCAGGGCCAGTCCCAGGCCCAGCCCACCATGTCGGCGCCTGCTCGAGGTGTCTGACTGGCGGAAGCGCTCGAAGATGAACGGGAGGAGCTCGGGATCGATCCCCGCACCCGTGTCGCTCACGTCGATCCGCACGTGCGGGTCCACGCGCTCGATGTGCAATTGGACACGGCCCCCGCGGGGCGTGAACTTGATGGCATTGGAGAGCAGATTCCAGAGGACTTGCTGCAGGCGCCCGGCGTCACCCATGATGGGTCCCGCATACGCATCGATGAGCGTGTAGATCTCGATCCCACGGGCCTCTGCGGCCGAGCGCACCACCTCCAGCGCCGTCTCGGCCACGGCCGCGGGTTCGAGGGCCCGGACCTCGAGCTGCAACTTGCCGCTGGCGATGCGGGCGGTGTCCAGGAGATCGCCGATCAGCCGCCGTTGCTGATCGACGCTGCGCTTGAGGAATCCGGTGGCTTTGGCGAGGGTCGCGGCATCCGGCTCGGGTGTGGTCTCCAGGATGTGCAACCAGGCGACCATCGCGTTCAAGGGCGTGCGTAGCTCGTGCGAGACCAAGGCCAGGAAGTCGTCTTTCGCGCGATCGGCGGCCTCGGCGCGCTCGCGCAATCGTCGCTCCTCGGCATACAAGGCGTCACGCTCCATCTCGGCCTCCTTGCGCGCGGTGATGTCCCACGCCAGACCGATGCCGTAGAGGGGCTGACCCTGCTCATCGCGGTAGACCCTGCCCCGGTCCGCAAGCCAGCGCACCGTTCCATCCGGCCGGATAATGCGATACTCGTGCACATAGTCCGTGTCCTCCCGGGTCGCGCGGGCCATGGTCTCCGCCACGCGCTCGCGATCGTCGGAATGGACGGCGCTCAAAAACTGTTCATAGTTGGCGAATGAGGATTCGGAGGGCAGACCGCACAGCTCCCCGAGCTGATCGCTATAGATCGCCATCCCGGTTTCAAAGTCGCGGTAGTGATAGCCCATCTGCGCGGTGGTCATGGCCAGGCGGAGCCGCTCCTGGCTCTCCTTGAGCCCTTCCTCGGCCTGGCGGGCCCTCTGCATCTCTGCCTGTAACGCCGCGTTCGCCTGCTTCAGCTCGGTGGTCCGTTCCTGCACCCGGCGCTCGAGAAGCTGGTTGAAATTCGCCAGTGCCTCACGGTCCCGCCTGCGCTCGAGGGTATAGCGGATGGCGCGCTCGAGGGCCGCGGCGTCGATCCGATCCTTCAGGAGGTAGTCGGCCGCGCCCGCCCGCATCGCCTCGATGTCGAGCTCGAAGGCGCTGTAGCCGGTCAGCACGATGAAAGGGGTCCCGAAGTTTTCGGCCGCCGCCCGGCGCAGGAGGTCGAGCCCGGTGCACTCGCCGAGCCGGTAGTCGAGCAGACACACGTCGTGCGTCCGGCGCGCCAGCGCGCTAAGACCGGCCTCATAGCTCTCCGCCCAGTCGAGCTCGATCCGATACCCAGGCACCTCGGCGAGCAGCTCGCGGGTGAGGCGGTAGTCGTCCTCGTCGTCCTCGACGAGCAGCACCCGGATCGGGAGCGCCTGCGCCTCACCCTGCATCCGGATCTCCCGGCAGCTCGACGATATCGAGCCAGTACCTCCCCAGGGTCTTGATGACCTTGACCAAGGCCTCGAAGGTCACGGGTTTCTGAATGTAGGAAGCCGCGCCGAGGTCATAGCTGCGGTAGATGTCCTCCTCCTCCTTAGAAGTGGTTAGGACGACGATGCGGATGCGCTTGAGATTCGGGTCCGCCTTGATCTCCTGGAGCGCCTCCCGCCCGTCCTTTTTGGGCATGTTGAGATCGAGGAGAATCAAGCCCGGCCGTGGCGCCGCCACGGGATCGCTGTATCGACCCTGGTGACGGAGATAATCCATCAACTCGACCCCGTCTTCGACGAAGCGCAGCTCGTTGTGCAGGCGGGCGTCGCTGAAGGCCTCCTGGGTCATCAGACGGTCGTCCTCATCGTCGTCGGCCATGAGTATCGTGACGGATTTCCCTTGTCGTCTCATGTCGGGTTGCCCTCCTGTGTGAGCGCTAAGGTCACGATGAAGGTGGCCCCGTGCCCGGGGGCACTGTGCGCGCTTATGGTGCCGCCGTGACGCGTGACGATCTTGCGGCAGATCGCGAGCCCCATCCCCGTGCCCTCGTACTCATCGCGGCCATGGAGGCGCTGGAACAGATCGAAGATGCGCTCGCTGTAGACCTCCTCGAAGCCGATTCCGTTGTCCTGCACCTGGATCTCGCAGCGGCGCAGGCCGGGTGCGGAACCCTCGGCGAGCGGGTCGTCGGCGTCGAGCAGCCGGCCCTCGATCCGCACCACGGGCGGCTCACCCTCGCGATGGAACTTGAGCCCGTTGCCGATGAGGTTCTGCAGCAACTGGCGCATCTGTAGCGGTTCGGCCTCTATGGTGGGAAGCGCTCCGACCTCCACGCGACCCCCCGTCTCGTCTATACACCCCTCCAGATCGGAAACCACCTGTTGCGCAACCTCGGTGAGGTCGACCGTCACGAACGGCCGGGCCTTGGTCGTCACCCGCGAGAAGCTCAAGAGGTCGTTGATGAGTTGGCGCATGCGCACCGTGGCGGCGAGCATACGCGTGAGGTAATCGCGCCCCTGTTCGTCCAGGACCTGATCATACCTGGTCTTCAGCCGGCCGCCAAAGGCCTCGATCTTGCGGAGCGGCTCCTGGAGATCGTGGGAGGCGACCGTGGCGAAGTCCTGCAGCTCGCGGTTCGAAGCGTTCAGATCCGTCGTGCGGCGCGTGAGGATGGTGGCCATGGTGTGAAAGGCCTGGTCCACCTGGGCGATCTCGTCCTCGCCGCCGAGCGCTGGGAGCGGCACTTCACCCTCGGCCAGGCGCTGGGCGTTTTGCACCATGACGTCAAGGCGCCGGCTGATCCCCCGGCTGAAGACATAGGTCAGGCCCAGGCCGAGGAGGAGGCTCGCCACTGCCCCCGTGCCCAGCCACCAGTCCTCGTGCCGCCACCGCTCTTCCACCGCCACCTCGCGCGCCCCGTCCAGCTCGTGCTGCCGCTGCAAGAAAGTATCGATATCCTGGCCCAGGTCGTTGATGCGTTCGTGGCCGCTGCGCGCCTTGATCGCGGCGACCGCCTGCTCCGGTTTTCCGGCCTGCATGAAACCGTTGAGCTCGCCGAGGAAGCCGAGCAGCGCGCTCGCGTCGTCGGCGATCCGGGTGACGCGCAAGCGTTGTCCCGGCTCGCGGACCCGGCGTTGTAACGCCGCGATCGTCTGGGGCAGGTACTCGCTGGCCTCCTCATAGGCCTGGGCGAAGGCAGGGTCACCGGTGATCACGAACCCGCGCATATCGTTATGGGCCTCGATCAGGAGGCGGTGGGCGCGCCCGACCTCGGCCACGATCTCTTTGGTATCGGAGAGCCAGCGGTGATCCTCCTGTTCCTCCTCGCGGATGTGGAGGAAGAGGCCCATGAACGCCCATTGCGACAGCAAAGGGATCGCGATGAGGAGCACCCCCTTCTTGAAAACGGACAGGTTGATGCCCATCAGTCATCGGCTCGCTTGTCGGCGATGGGCCTCAGCGCCGCAACCGTCCATCGGGGTCATCGCAAGAGATCCACAATCCTCATGCCGCCGCATGGATACCATCGATCGACGCATGAAATCAAGCGAGGGGCGCGGTCCTTGCCTGTGCTCTATATATACTCACGTCATTGCTTCCGATCTTCGTCTAACTTGCAGCAATCTACTGGAAGAGGTGTGTCAGGACCCAGCCGCTCTTATCGCCATCATTGCAGGCATTCTGATCCTCGTGCGTCCCGCCTTGTTGCATTACATCGTGGCCCTCTATACTCGTCATCATCGGGGTTCTGGGACTGATGCGCTAGCGAAGCGCATCCGCTCCTCGAACCAACTACCCGCACTATCCGCCCTGCAACATTTTCATGTGGACCGGTAAATATTGCTGATAGACCGCGTCCGAAGGTAGGGTAATCGCTCGAGCGCTCGGACGATATCCTTAACATTATGAAGGGTAATCAAGCGATCCAACGGGATCCGGCACGTGCTTTGATTCGGATCGCGATACCGGGCTCGGCCCGGCCATCAACCAAGCTGAGGAGGTCCTTATGAGCAACAAACCCATTTCGATTCCCGCGGTGCTATTGATGGCCGCTTCAGGCTGGATGGTCCCCCCGGCGCAAGCGCAGCAAGAGCAAACGCCCCTGCCGCTCCCGACTTTCGGAGAGGTTGACATCGACGGCAACGGATTCATCTCCACGGGTGAATCCGTCGTGGTGCCGGGTCTGCTTGAAGAGATGAGCAGTCTGGACAAAGACAGAGACGGCAAGATCGACATCACGGAGTATGCGGCCTTCCAGCCCCCGCAGGTCGATGCGAGCGGCTCGTAACCCGATCCTTATAAATTTACAAGATGGAGAAGATGCGATGAGCCAAAGATCCTATCAGCGACTGATCCCGCTGCTCCTGCCACTCGTGCTGGCAGCATGTGAAGACCGGCAGCAAGAACCAGAAGGCACGTTGCCGTCCCTTGAGGGGCCGACCACGGATCCGACGGCGCCGGGCACGCCAACGCCGCCGCCAAGCCCTCCGTCGGATCAGTAAAACGGGGGCGTCAATGACAAGGAGAGCGCCCGCCTGCTCGCCTCGAGACGAACGGGCGGGCGTTTTTAACCGCAGGATCGGATCGTCGATCGTCGCACCCGTTAGCTAGCGGTCGCCTTTGCAAGGCTCGCCCGGATTTCTCACGAGCATTCTGCTGGGACCGCTAACCCCGCTCGGTCTGGCGGGCCCTAACCGCCCAGTCGGTCTTTCCCTTCATCCAGTTCGTCGAGTCGCTGTTCACGGGCGACCGTACGGGGCGGCCACGCGGTGACCTCTGGAGTTACGAAAGAAAAAATCGTCCGTAACGCTCAGAACCGCGGATCGGTCGCCTCGCCATGGGCCTGCTGTTCTTCGATCGCTCGCCTGTAAGACCTACAGGGGTACCGGTGATTTCTTACCCACACCTCGTTACCGGGCCCTCCTCAGAGCGTGCAACTTACTGAGTATAAGGGATATCGACCCAGACACCCGGTATGGCACGGATGTTGACTATCGTCTCACGACCCCTCGCGTTTGGACCCGAGAGCAGGCGTCGGTGCAATGTCAACCGACTTCCTTTCCGTGGACCCCGACATGAATTGGAACGAGATCATCGATAAGCTTTTGAGAAGGGAATGCTCGGCCGTCGAAACATATCAACAGGTGTCGCGCAAAGAGCGGCAAGAATCGGGGCGGAACGCGGAGTTTCAAGAACTAGCCGCCATCCTTAGCGATCATCAGCAGGCCGCCTCGCAGCTTGAGGCCTGGGTCCAGCAGCCGGAACGCCGGACCGATCGCTTCGGGGGATGGGGTACCTGGTCCAAGGTCGCCATGGGAGCGGCGAACATCTTTGGCGATAGGATGGTGCTCAGGGCCTTAAAGGCAGGTGAGGAGTCCGGCGCCAAACGTTATCAAGAGGTGCTGGAGGCTCCCGCCGTGCCGGCGGAGCTGAAGCCGCTGTTTGTCGACCTGCTCGCGAAGCAGCAAGCACATATACGGATATTAGAGGGGCTCATGTCCAAAAGCTTAGGGCTGCCGGTCTAAATCGGGCGAGGGGGCGTCGCAGAAAGGAAGTGGCGTCACTGTTCAGCATACGCACTGAGACGGTTGTAGAGCGTTTTTACGCTGACCCCGAGTAGCTCGGCGGTCTGTCCCTTATTGCCGGCGCAGTGCTCCAAGGTGGCGAGGATCAAACGTCGCTCTGCGTCCGCTATCTTCATTCCGATCCGTAGAGTCAACGCGTCTCCGGCAGCGACTGGCGTGGCGCCGAGCTCCGGCGTCAGGCAGTGCAGATCGATGAGCTCCTCGGCCATGATGAAGGCGCGATGGAGCATGTTCTTGAGCTCGCGGACGTTACCCGGCCAATGGTAGCGGCGCAGTTGGGCCACGACTTCCACGGCAAGGGTCTTGGCGGTCCCCTCGCTCTGGTTCATCTCGGCCAGAAAATGGTTCGCGAGCAACTCGATGTCTTCCGTGCGCTCACGCAAGGCGGGTAGACGCAGCGGGAAGACCTGTAGCCGGTAGAGCAGGTCGTCACGAAGCTTACCCTCTGCGACCGCCTCCTCGGGGGGGCGGTTGGTGGCCGCGATCACGCGTACGTCGGTCTCTAAGGGCTCATCCCCGCCGACCCGCATCAAGGTACCGGTCTCTAAAACTCGCAAGAGCTTCGCCTGCAGCTCGATCGGCATCTCCGTGATCTCGTCAAGGAACAAGGTGCCGCCATCGGCGCGCTCAAAGTAGCCCCTGTGCTGGCGCGTTGCCCCGGTGAAGCTTCCCTTCTCATGGCCGAACATCTCGCTCTCGATCAATTGCGGCGAGATGGCGCTGCAATTGACCGGAAGGAACGGCTGCTTCCTGCGCCGGCTCAGCTCATGGATGCTCTGCGCGGCGAGCTCCTTGCCGGAGCCACTCTCACCGGTGATCAGCACCGTGGCTGCTGTCGGGGCGACCCGGGCGATCGCATCGTAAACCCTCTGCATCGCCGCAGACGCGCCTATGAGCCGGCTGAAGTGACCCAGGCTACGGAGCTCTCCATGCAACCTTTGGATCTCCCGCTTCAGGTCCGCCGGACGCGCTACCCGTGACAGGATGCCCTTCAGGTGCTTGAGGTTGACCGGCTTGATCAAGTAATCGGCCGCCCCCAACCGCAGTGCCTCAATCGAGGTTTGCAGGCTCGGCTGGCCGGTCATTAACACGACTTCCGTGGAACTGCGGGACTCGACATCCTCAAACAGGTCCATGCCGTTGCCGTCCGGCAGGTGGATGTCGAGCAGCACTAGATCAGGGCGCCGCGCGGACATCTTCTCGCGGCCCTCTCGTAGCGTGCCTGCTACATCGGTGGTGAATCCTTCGCGGCGGACCAGCTCGGCCAGGGCCTCCAAGGAGCCTTCATCGTCATCGACGAGCAATGCGTGGGACATGGGTCGTATCTGTAAACGTCGAGATCGCCGTCAGCGGCAGCATAACTCTTCCACGGTAACGGGTACTTTCGCCCGGCGCTAGAACCGCGCTGAATGCCGCGACCTATAGTATGACAATCTCCGCGTGCATGGAATTCAAGGAGAGTTGATACACTTCCCACGAAGCAGGCCTCTGAACCTCTTACTCAGCTGGACCTGCATCAAGTCCGCTGAATGCGAAGATACCCATTTGAAATCAGTCAGTTACTATGGGGGCTGGCTCGGACACCGAGGCCCAGCGATAGGGGAGGGACCGGAGCCCAAGAACATAAATGGAAACAGAAACCCATCGGTTCGTTCAAGCCGGCAGCCGCCCCATGAGATCGGCGGGACGGAAGGGGCCCGGCTCGCCGATGAGGGCCCGGGCGGCGTCCACCTGGTCCCAGACGTTCCACAACAGTACACCGCGCACCCGGCCGGCCCGCAGGTAATAGACCACGCCCTTGCGACAGGGCTCCTGCCAGTCCGATACGACCTCGAGACCTGGGTCGAGCTCGCCCACCGCCTCGTAGCCCAGGTCGAATAGATCGGAGTAGAAGGACGGCAGGTGATGATAGCGGTCCGGTGCTCCGGCCATCGCCCGGCCGGCTGCCCGGCCCATGGTATTGGCATTGTCTTCGTGCTCGACGCGCAAGAATTTTCCAAGTACCGGGTTATAGAAGCGGGCCACATCGCCGGCGGCATAGATATCCGGAGCACTGGTGCGAAGGTCATGGTCGACGAGGATACCTCCGTCCACCTTGAGCCCCGCCGCCTCCGCTAAGTGGGTGTTGGGCTCGATGCCGATGCCGGCAACCACGCTGTCGGCCTCGACCGTTTGACCGGTATCGGTCCTGAGCATGCACTTCTTCCCATAGGGATCGAGGCCGGTGACCGAGCCGTTGGCGAGCACCTCGACGCCTTGCTGGCGGTAGTAGTCGGTCATGAATCGCGCGAGCTCGGGCGGGAAAAGGCGCGCGCCGATACCCTTGCCTGCGAGGAGGACAACCTCCTTGCCCGTCATCGCGAGCGCCGCCGCGATCTCCGAGCCGATAAACCCGCCGCCGATGACGGCAAAGCGCCGGCCCCGCTCGGTCAGGACGCGGAGCGCGAAGTAATCCTCCAGAGTGCGGAAATACAGGATCCGATCGCCACCGAACGGGAAGCGGCGGGGCGTGCCGCCCGTCGCGAGCAAGAGCTTGTCATAGGTATACTCCGTACCCTGATCGTCGATCACCTGCCGCTGCGCCGGATCGACTCGTCCGACCGTGCGCCCCAGATGCAGGGCCGCGTAGGTGCTGTCGGTCCTGCGCCAGATGCTGTCGATGGTCTTGCCCTTCCACAGTCCTTTGCTGAGTGGAGGGCGGTTATAGGGTCGATCGGTCTCCGCGCCGATGAGCCCGATCGAGCCGTTGCTGTCCACCTCGCGGATCCCGTGGATGGCGGCGTCGGCGCTCATCCCGCCCCCGACGATCAGATAATGGTGGTGTAGCATAAGGACCTCGCGGCGTTCTCGGTTCGTGTTTGTCGAGCGAATAGCATGTCCCGCCGTCCCTATAGCCCACGACGAGAGGGCACTGACCGCCAAGACGCTCAAAGTGGCATTCGGTCTACGGCCCTCAGTTCAGGGCATTCTCTCAGCGCTCGGTCCCCTCTTTTGCCTTGTCACCGGTGCCCTCGAGGGTCTCTCCGCCCTGTTCAATGGCCTGATCCATCTTTTCGCCGGCACGCTCGGCCGGGCCTTCGGGTTCAAGTGCTTCGGCCGCTTTCTCTGCGGCGTCATCGATCCGCTCGCCGGCGCGTTCGGCGTCACCTTCGGGCTCACAGGCAGTGAGTCCGAATACGAGCACCATGGCGCCAAGGCTTGTTGGAAGTGGTTTGCCAATATGCATCCTGTCTTCTCCTATAGTCGTTCTGTTTCGAATGCGGCCTATACATAGCGAGCTGCGCGGCATCATTCACGGATAGCGCATTGTCCACGATAGCGCATTGTCCACGGCCATAACCCCGTCTCCGCGCTCGGCGTTTTCTTCGTCCAGAAGCCCCCCAGTGGCCTTATTGGCCTCGCGCATCTTTTCGCTGGCCTTGCCCGATGCTTCAATTGGCTGCTCCGCGGCCGTGGCTATTTCCGCCGGCTGCTCGGCGCGCATCTCTTGCCCGTAGCTTCCCAGCGCCGCGAGGCCTACCACGATCAAACTCATCAGGAAACCGTTTGCGTTCATCACTATGTCCTCCACAAGACCATCCGGCGTCTCGTGGGTACGAGGCCGGCCATCATCAGTTTTTGGCGCGGGGCGGTCGTATCACCGAGTGCCCATAAACGTCTGCAACCGCCCCGTCCGCGCTTTCGCCCGCCCTGCGCGGCGTACCCTTGCCGCGCAGCCTTTAGCCCAACTTTAGGGCCAGTGGAACGAGGGCCGGCGAGCACTCTTCATCTACCCGCTGATGTTGCGGATCGACGAAGTCCTGAACCGCAATCGGCATTTCTTGTGCCTGGCTAGGCGGGTACCTCTTCGATAGGAAAAAAGCAGTAACTTGTGCCGTGCGTCGTCGGCGGACCCGTGGCGTATGGGATCCTGAGGCAGTAAGAACTGCATAGCTGTTTGCAATATTTACACAGTCCGGATCGCCAGGAGAGAGCGATGAGGTGCAACGCCCCGTACCGGCGCTGCGTGCATACGCCGGCCGGCATCCGCATCGACGACCCAAGACCGATCCCAGGAACCCCGATGATTCTCCGCGCGCCCGCTATTTCCTTTTCTTGGGCACGGGAGCAGCACCTGGCGTTTTCGCCGAGCTCACGCCGAAAGGCGACGCTGGAACGGCAGGTTTTTTCGGTTGCTTGGGTTTCTTAGCTTCACGACTACTGCGTTTTTGGCCTTTGGCCATTTGAAGTTCTCCTAATAGGTCACGTAGTTAGATACCCTTAGATCTCGCCTAGCTAGCCATTTTAGTGACCGGCGGTTTTAGGCTCGGCATCACGAGCGCACGAGAAGCGCACGCCGGATCGGAGACCACGGCGGCCCATCTCGCGGCCGTCGCGGAGCTGTGTGTGGACGTCGTCGGGGGCCATGAGGGTAAGCCGCATTGCGGCGTCGAGTATACGCCGGAAGGGACTCCGGGGGCGCACCCCGGTCGGTGACGGCAGGCGGCGAGCGCCCCCGCGGCGCGGGCAGAGGAGATTGCCGCATCCATCGGGGTGTCCCTGAGGTGTGCCGCGAGCGAGGCCCGGAGCTGGAGAAGCCCTGCGTTCCAATGACATGAACGATGGTGGCTGCGGCCGGCGCGGCGGCGACCTTGGTCAAGCGCTGGTAATTCGGCGGGGTCAGCGCAACGCCCGCCGGAGCACCGTCGCCTCGGGGGGCCGGGTGGGATCCGGATGGGGGTGATCCAGGGTGTAGTGCAGGCCCCGGCTTTCTTTGCGGCCCAGGGCGGAGGCCACGATTAGCTCGGCCACCTGGACCAGGTTGCGCAGCTCGATGAGGTCGTTGGTCACCCGAAAGTTGCCGTAGTATTCCCGGATCTCCTCGGACAGGAGCTGGATGCGGCGGCTGGCGCGCTCCAGGCGCTTGGTGGTGCGCACGATCCCGACGTAGTCCCACATGAAGCGGCGCAACTCGTCCCAGTTGTGGGCCACGATCACCTCTTCGTCCGAGTCGGTAACCTGGCTCTCATCCCAATCGGGGACGCACGGTGCCGGCGGGGCCTCGGGCAGTCCCTCTGCGATGTCCCGGTACGCGGAGCGCGCCATGACCAGGCATTCCAGGAGCGAGTTGCTGGCCATGCGGTTAGCGCCGTGCAGCCCGGTGCAGGCGACCTCGCCGACGGCGTAGAGGCCTGGCACCGCGGTCCGCCCGCGGCGATCGGTGACCACGCCGCCGCACATATAGTGGGCGGCGGGCACCACGGGTATGGGTTCGCGGGTGATGTCGATCCCGAGCTGCCCGCACTTCGCCGCCACAGTGGGGAAGTGTTTCAGGATGAAGCCGCTCGGCCTGTGGCTTATGTCGAGATACACGCATTCAAGGCCCAAGCGTTTCATCTCGTGGTCGATGGCGCGCGCCACGATGTCCCGTGGGGCCAACTCGGCGCGTGCATCGAAGCGCTCCATGAAACGGCCGCCATCGGGCAGCAAGAGCCGGCCGCCCTCCCCGCGGATGGCCTCGGTGATGAGGAAGGACTTGGCCTTGGGGTGGTAGAGGCAGGTGGGGTGGAACTGAAAGAACTCCATGTTGGCGATGGGACAGCCGATGCGCCAGGCCATGGCGACCCCATCCCCGGTGGCGACATCGGGGTTGCTGGTGTACAGATAGACCTTCCCCGCCCCGCCGCTCGCGAGAACCACATAGCGCGCGGTGAAGGCGACCACCGCGCCAGACCGGCGATCCAGGGCATAGGCGCCCACGCAACGCTCCTTGGTTTGGCCGAGCTTGCTGGCGGAGATGAGGTCGATGGCGACATGGTGCTCGAACACCCGCATATGCGGGTGGCCGCGAGCCAGTCCTTCCAGCGTGTTCTCGATGGCGCGGCCGGTGGCATCGGCGGCGTGGA
Organism: Gammaproteobacteria bacterium; assembly: GCA_050740695.1. GTDB lineage: Bacteria > Pseudomonadota > Gammaproteobacteria > JACCXJ01 > JACCXJ01 > JACCXJ01. The sequence goes on from JBOIDR010000006.1 coordinate 33,655, forward strand.
TCACGCGCCGGTGGCTGTGGCCGCCCTCGCGGGTCAGGTGGTATTCGGGCCGGCCATCGGCGTCCGGGCTGCGGGTAAAGGCCACGCCGAGTGCGATCAGCCATTCGATGCTCTCGGGTCCATGCTCGACCACGAACTGCACGATCTCGGAGTCGCACAGCCCGGCCCCGGCCGCCAGCGTGTCGGCCACGTGGGAGGCCACCGAGTCGCGGCGGTCGAGCACGGCCGAGACCCCGCCCTGGGCATACAGTGTCGCGCCCTCCTGCAAGGGTCCCTTCGAGAGCACCGCGACCTCGGCGTGCTCTGCCAACTGGAGCGCGATGCCGAGTCCCGATGCGCCGCTGCCGATCACCAGGACATCGTACCGGTGCTGTCTGACCATCCTTCAACGCGTGCCGGGACTCAGGAGGGTGAGGCCGTGCCGCAGGGCGCCGCCGGAACGCCGCGGCCGCGGACCATAATGCATCGTCGGCAAGCGCGCCGCTCCCCTGCGAACTCGGCCTGCACACGACTGTCTACTAGGCTGGCGCCGCAACAATAATACAGGGAGAATGCCCAGATGGGCGACACCGGCGCAGATTCGCAGCTCGTCGAGCGGGTGCAGCGCGGCGACAAGAAGGCTTTCGATCTGCTGGTCCTGAAGTACCAGCACAGGATTTTGAAGTTGATTTCACGCTATGTGCGAGACCCGAGTGATGCCATGGATGTGGCCCAGGACGCGTTTCTGAAGGCCTATCGGTCTCTGCCGAATTTCCGCGGCGATAGTGCGTTTTACACCTGGATCTATCGGATCGCCGTCAACACCGCCAAGAACCACCTGGTGGCACAATCACGACGCCCGCTCGAGACCGACGCCACCGGGATGGACGGTGAAGCGATCGAGCCCGCGGCGCTCCTCAAGGATTACGCGACGCCGGAGAACTATTTGATCACGGAGGAGATCCAGGAGGCCATCGCAACGGCCATCGACCAGCTTCCGGAGGACCTCCGGACCGCGATCACCCTGCGCGAGATCGAAGGACTCAGCTACGAGGAGATCGCCCTGGTCATGACTTGCCCGATCGGCACCGTCCGATCGCGGATCTTCAGGGCTCGCGAGGCCATCGATCATCGATTGAAACCCTATTTGGAGTAACGGACCCGTATGCGCGACGATACCCTTGAACAGTTGTCGTCCTTCATGGACGGAGAGCTTTCTGATCGAGATCACAGGACGCTCGTGGAGGCGTGTGTGAACGACGATGACCTGCGGGCAAAATGGGCCCGCTATCACTTGATTGGGACCACGCTGCGCTCCGGCCTGCCCGAGACCCTGATGCGGAGTCTCCCCGACCGGGTCGCCCTCGCGCTCGACCACGAGCCGGCGATCCTGGTCGGGCGGCGGCCGCGGATACGGGTCGGGCCGGCATTGGGGCTGGCCATGGCGGCCTCCGTCGCCGGGTTCACGTTCTACAAGCTGGGTGACTGGTCCCCGAAGGCTCGGGAGCCCCGCCTGGTGTCGCAGGGCGCATCGCCAACCGCCGACCGGCACCCGCTGACCGAGGACATCCCCCATGCAGCCGTCCTCTGGGGTGGCGAGCGCCACGATACCCCCGAGCGCCTGACCACCTATCTCTTGATGCACAACCAGTATGACGGGAGCCTGAGCGGCCCCGAGGTGTCACCGTCCGAGGCATCGCCGTACTTCACGACGGTCGTTCATGACCCGAATCCCTAGGCCGCACCGGCCGGTGCAGTCCCTGTGGCTCGCGATCCTGACGGGGATCGTCTGGTCCGCCGCCGCGGTGGACTCCGGCAAAGAGGCGCGCATGCTCCTGACCAAGATGTCCGAGGCCTCGCGTAGCCTGACCTACCACGGGACCTTCGTGTCGATCCGTGGCAGCCGCGTGGCCATGATGCGCATCGTCCACCGGGGCGCTGCGGGCGGCGAGCGGGAGCGTCTGATCTCCCTCATGGGTCCTGCCAAGGAGGTGATCCGCCGCAATGACGAGGTGACCTGCATCTTTCCCCGCGACCGCGCCGTCGTGGTCGACAGGCGCCCGCCGCGCCAGTTCCTAGGCGCCACGCTGTCGCGACCGGTGGAAACGCTCGCTGCGTACTATGACTTTTCCGTCTTGGGTGGGGATCGCATCGCGGGCCGTCCGGCCTCGGTGCTCGGCATCGCGCCCAAGACCCCGGATCGCTACGGTTATCGCCTGTGGGTGGACTCGGAGTCCGATCTGCTGCTCAAGTCGGAGGTGATCGACGGTGGCGGGGAGGTCGTGGAGCAGGTTCTGTTCACGGACCTCAAGGTCCGTTCGAGTATCCCCGAGGCCTGGCTCGAGGCCGGGATCAGCGGCCAGGGCTATAGTTGGTACACCGGGGCCAAACGCACCGCTGCGGCTCTATCCAGCGCCCGGTGGCCCAGGGGTCAATGGCAGGTCCGGTGGATCCCGCCCGGCTTCATGGTGCAGGAAGACCAGGCCCGCGCCATGTCTGACGGCACCGAACCGGTCAAGCATGCGGTATACTCCGACGGGCTTGCGTCCGTATCCGTTTTTACCGAGAAGGCTACCGAGGCGACAGAGCGCATCGAAGGCCATTCGTCGATGGGGGCCCTGAATTCGTACAGCACCTGGGTCGACGGTTATCAGGTCACGGTGCTGGGGGAGGTACCCGCGACCACCGTACGGCAAATCGCGGCTTCGGTTGCCTTCGTGCCGGCCCGACCGTGACCGAGCCCGGCGTTATCCGGCGAGATCTCCCTAGCTCCCGATATCGGCCCGGTGGGCTTCGAGCACGACAAGCGTGGAATGAGAAGAGGGTAGTCATGGTGTTGGTACAGTGCATACGCACGGCCTTGATCGCCGTGCTGCTGGTCGCGGGCTGGCAGTCGTTCTCGATGGCGGAGGCGCGGGAACTCCCCAACTTCGTGCAATTGGCGGAGGACAACAGCCCCGCGGTCGTCAACATCGGGACCAGCGTCAAGAACGATGATGCGAAGGGGCCGGCGCCCCAGCTCCAGATCCCCGACATCCCCGAGGACAGCCCGCTGCACGACTTCTTCAAGAAGTTCTTCGGTGAAGGCATGGAGGGGCCCGACCTCACGCCCCGATCCTCGCTCGGCTCGGGGTTCATCATCTCCGACGACGGCTATGTTATTTCCAACTTTCACGTGGTCAAGGATGCCGACGAGATCATCGTGCGCTTGAGCGATCGGCGCGAATTCGTCGCCAAGGTCATCGGCAGTGACGAGCGCAGTGACCTCGCGGTCCTCAAGATAGACGCCGAGGACCTGCCGGTGGTGCGCCTTGGGCACGCTACCGATCTCAAGGTCGGCGAATGGGTCCTGGCGATCGGGTCTCCGTTCGGCTTCGATCACTCGGTGACGGCCGGGATCGTGAGCGCCAAGGGTAGGGCCCTGCCCAACGAGAACTACGTGCCTTTCATCCAGACCGATGTGGCCATCAACCCCGGCAACTCGGGCGGGCCGCTCTTCAACCTCAATGGAGAGGTGGTCGGGGTCAATTCCCAGATCTACAGCCGCACTGGCGGGTTCATGGGCTTGTCGTTCGCCATACCGGTTGAGGTGGTGATGAACGTCTACCACCAGATCCGGGACAAGGGGAAAGTCTCGCGAGGCTGGTTGGGCGTGTTGATACAAGAGGTCACCCGGGAGTTGGCGGAGTCCTTTGGGATGGACAAGCCCCATGGCGCATTGGTCGCGAAGGTGCTGCCGAACAGCCCGGCCGCCGCCGCCGGGATCAAGCCGGGCGACGTGGTCGTGGATTTCAACGGGGTCGAGATCGACCTGTCGTCCGATCTGCCGCCGCTCGTCGGCGGCACCGAGGTCGGGAAAAAGATACCGGTCGAGATCGTGCGCGACGGCAAGCCTATGAAGCTGGATCTCGAGATCGGCGAGCTTCCGCCCGAGGAGCAGCTCAAGCACGCCTCGTCGGACAAGGCCGACACCGCCACCGACAACCGGCTCAAGATCGCCGTCAAAGACCTCACCGATAAGCAACGGGAGGAACTGGAACTGCCCGGCCATGGGGTCGTGGTCGAGCGCGTCCAGCTCGGCCCCGCGCGCCGCGCAGGGATCCGCAAGGGCGACATCGTGACCATGATCGATGACGAGCGAGTCAAGGACGCCAAGCACTTCAAGGAGCTGGTCGAGGCCCTCCCGGCCGGCAAATCCGCGCCGATCTTGGTGCAACGGGCCGGCCAGCCCATCTTTCTGGCCATCAAGGTCCCGGCCGAGTAAAGGGCCAATCAAGGGCCCCCTGGGGTGCGCGGCGCTCGAATAGGGCCGGCGCCGCGCCCGGGAAGCATCCTTTGGTCGGAACCGGGCCTAGCGGTTACAATTAAACGCCGATTGGCGTGCCGATCGGCAGCCCTTGCCACCCAGGATCACGGACCACCAACCTTGCCCGTTCCCATGCCCGCGAATGGTCATCTCGAGGCGGCGCGTTGGCGTAGCCGCGTTTCCCATATCCGCTGATTGAGCATGGAGCGGATCCGTAATTTTTCCATCATTGCCCACATCGATCACGGTAAATCCACTCTCGCCGATCGCTTCATCCAACAGTGCGGGGGGTTGACCGAGCGGGAGATGGCGAACCAGGTCCTGGACTCCATGGATATCGAACGGGAGCGCGGGATCACCATCAAGGCGCAGAGTGTGACCCTGGGCTTCGAGGCCGACGACGGCGTGACCTACGAGATCAATTTCATCGACACGCCGGGGCATGTGGACTTCAGCTATGAGGTCTCGCGTTCGCTGGCGGCCTGCGAAGGTGCGCTCTTGGTCGTCGATGCCGGACAGGGTGTGGAGGCGCAGACGGTGGCGAACTGTCACACCGCCGCCCTGCAGCATCTCGAGATCATCCCGGTCATCAACAAGATCGACCTCCCGGCCGCCGATCCTGCCCGAGTGGCGCGCGAGATCGAGGACATCATCGGCATCGGTGCCGAGAATGCGGCCAAGGTCAGCGCCAAGACCGGCCAGGGGGTCCGCGAGCTGCTCTGCGAGATCGTGCGGCGTGTGCCGCCACCCACGGGCGATCCCACGGGATCGCTCAAGGCGCTCATCATCGATTCGTGGTTCGATAACTACCTCGGCGTGGTCTCTCTGGTGCGCGTCTTCGACGGTAGCCTGAGGCAAGGCGCCAAGATCCGCGTGATGTCCACGGGCAGAGATTTCCAGGCCGACCAGGTCGGTATATTCACGCCTAAGCGCGTACCGCGCCGGACCCTCGAAGCCGGCGAGGTGGGTTATGTCGTCGCCGGCATCAAAGACATCGACGGCGCCCCCGTGGGCGACACCCTGACCGATGCGGTGCGTCCGGCGCAAACGCCCCTGCCCGGGTTCACGGCCGCCAAACCCAATGTGTTCGCCGGCCTGTATCCGGTCGATTCCAGTGACTACGAGGCCTTCCGGGATGCGCTCTCGAAGCTGCGTCTCAACGATGCCTCGCTGCGTTTCGAGCCCGAGACCTCGGAGGCCCTGGGGTTCGGTTTTCGCTGCGGTTTCCTGGGCCTCCTGCACATGGAGATCGTTCAGGAACGGCTGGAGCGCGAGTACGATCTCAACCTCATCACCACGGCCCCGACCGTCGTCTACGAGGTGCTGACCACGGGCGGCGAGGTGCTCCGGATCGACAACCCGGCGCGCCTCCCGGCGCAGAACACCATCGCCGAGACGCGCGAGCCGATCATAGAAGTCGATATCCTGGTGCCGCAGGAATACGTGGGTAACGTCATCACCTTGTGTGTCGAGCGCCGTGGGACGCAGAAGCGCCTCCAGTACCTGGGCCACCAAGTGGCGTTGAGCTACGAGCTGCCGATGAGCGAGATGGTGCTCGATTTCTTCGACCGCTTGAAATCGGTCACGCGCGGCTACGGATCACTCGACTATACCTTCCGGCGCTTCCAGGCCGCGCGACTCTGCAAGCTCGATGTCTTGATCAACGGGGATCGGGTCGATGCCCTGTCCTCGATCGTGCACCATGCCGAGGCCCAGAGGCGTGGACGCGAGCTCGCGGGGAAGATGAAGGACCTGATCCCTCGGCAGCAGTTCGAGGTCGCGATCCAGGCGGTGATCGGGTCCCAGGTGGTGGCGCGTGAGACCGTGAAACCCGTGCGCAAGAACGTCACGGCAAAGTGTTACGGCGGCGATGTGACGCGCAAGAGGAAGTTGCTCGAGAAACAGAAGGCGGGGAAAAAACGCATGAAACAGTTGGGAACCGTCGAGATCCCACAAGAGGCATTCATGGCCGTACTCACGGTGGGAAAGCTGAAATGAACATCGATTTCGCGGTGATCCTGGTTCTCCTGGTCGCGACTAGCGGTGTCATTTGCCTGTTCGATGTGGTATTTCTGGCGCCCGGACGCCGTGGCGGCGTGGTCGGGAAAGCCAGCGACCTGGCCGAAGGGGAGCCGAAACGCCCCGTCATCGTCGAATACGCCCGGTCGTTCTTTCCGATATTCCTGATCGTATTGCTGTTGCGCTCGTTCCTCGTCGAGCCCTTCAGGATCCCGTCGGGGTCGATGATCCCGACCCTGTTCATCGGGGATTTCATCCTGGTCAACAAGTTCACCTATGGGATCCGCCTGCCGGTCTTGAACGTCAAGGTCTTCGAGCTGGGATCCCCGAAGCGCGGGGACGTGGTGGTGTTCCGCTACCCCGAGGACCTCTCTACGCCCTTCATCAAACGCGTGGTCGGGCTGCCCGGTGATCGCATCGGCTATAGAGACAAGACTGTCCGGATCAACGGTGAGCCCGTCGAGCAGGCGCTGCGCGGTGTGTACGACGATGGCGGGTCCGGCGCACAGGCCGATCTGCGGTACGAGACCCTGGGCACGGTCGTCCATCCAATCCTGATCGAATCGGAGCGGCCCTCTCTCGACAGCGAGGTCGTGGTCGCGGAGGGCCACTACTTCGTGATGGGGGACAACCGGGACAACAGTCGTGACAGCCGTTCCTGGGGCACGGTCCCCGATGATCACCTGATCGGGAAGGCGTTCTTGATCTGGATGAGCTGGGACAGCGAGAATACGGGTGTCAGATGGACGCGTATCGGTCGCTATATCGATTGATTCCAGTTCTGCAATCAATTAGATTAGCCATGGGAGAAAAAACCATGCTATCTCGGGTCCCCTCTTCCCAGCGCGGGCTTACGTTGATCGGCTTCTTCGTCGTCTGCGTCCTCGTCGGTTTCGCCGCGCTCGTCGTCATGAAGCTCTTTCCACTTTATAACGAGAGCTTCAAGGTCCGCGCTGCGCTGGAGTCCATCTCCAGCCAGCCGGAGATCGCCCAGAAGACCGCCCAAGAGATCCGCACCTTGGTGATGCGCAACTTCGAGGTCTCCGACGTCGATCGCTTCACCGATGCCACGCTCAAGAACGCCTTGAGCGTGAAACGCGACCCGAGCGGCAGGCAGCGACTGGTGCGCATGGCCTATGAAGCGCGCGGTCCCTTATTCGGCGGCCTTGATGTCGTCCTCAATATCGACGAGAGCATCACCATCCCCGGTGCCGCCACGGAGTGAGCGGGCCCGCGATTTCCCTGCGCGTCTCGGCCACCGTTTCCGCGACGCGGCGTTACTGCGCACCGCGCTGACCCACAGCAGCGCCGGTGAGGTCAATAACGAGCGCCTGGAATTCTTGGGAGATGCGGTGCTCGCCTTGCTCATCGGCGAAAGCCTGTATGAGCGTTTCCCCGGAGCCAACGAGGGACAACTGAGCCGCCTGCGCGCCTCCCTGGTCAAACGGGAAACCCTGGCCCGGCTCGCCCGAGGCCTGGTGCTGGGTCCCCACCTCGTCCTTGGTGAAGGCGAAAAAAGGAGCGGCGGGGTAGAGCGGGACTCCAATCTCGCAAATGCCCTCGAGGCTGTCATCGGCGCCATTTACCTGGACGGGGGGATCGACGCATGCCGCGCCGAGGTGCTCCCTTGGTTTGCCGGGACGTTGGCGAACCTGGTTCGCAATGGTCTTCGTAAGGACCCGAAGACCGAGCTTCAGGAGCACCTCCAATCCCGCCACCTGCCGGTCCCGATCTACGACGTTACCGACATCGCGGGTCCGCCGCACCGTCGCGTGTTTACGGTCAGTTGCACCAGCGAGGCGCTGGATGTCCCCGTGGCCGGCCACGGGAGCAGTCGCAGGCGTGCGGAACAAGCCGCCGCGCAAGGCGCGCTCGCGCTCTTGACGGACCGCGGCGTCGCTCGCAAGATCCCGGAGGAATAGGCATGGATCATTCGGGAGCTTCGACTGTTGCCGGGATCAGGCGTTGTGGCCTCTGCGCCATCGTAGGCCGGCCCAATGTCGGAAAATCCACGCTCTTGAACCGCGTGCTGGGACAAAGGCTCAGCATCACCTCACGCAAGCCCCAAACCACCCGGTACGCCATCCTCGGGATCAAGACCGACGGAAACGATCAGGCAGTGTACGTGGATACCCCCGGTCTGCGCGGGGCGGAAGGGCGGGCCCTCAATCGTGCGCTTTACCGTGCGGCCTGCCGCGCCATCGACGAGGTCCACGTGCTGGTCTTCCTGATCGAGGCGCTGCGCTGGACCGAAGCCGACCAGTACGTCTTCACACGGCTCCGGGACCAGCGCCGGCCGGTGATCCTCGCTATCAACAAGGTCGACAGGGTCGGCGACAAGCGCCTGCTCTTACCGTTTCTCGATCAGGTCGGTGGATTGATGGACTTCGCGGAGGTGATACCGATCTCGAGTGCCAAGGGCGACAACATCGTGGCGCTCGAAGAGGCGGTGGTGCGCCTCTTGCCCGAGGGTACGCCCCTCTACCCGGACGACCAGTTGACCGACCGCAGCGAGCGCTTCTTCGCGGCGGAGTTGATCCGTGAGAAGCTCTTGAGGACGCTCGGTGCCGAGGTGCCGCATCGACTGTCGGTCGTGATCGACGAGTTCGAGTGCGCACCGGACTTGGATCGCATCTGTGCCACGATCTGGGTCGAGCGCAGCGGGCAGAAGCGTATCGTCATCGGTCAGGGCGGCGCCGGCCTCAAACGCGTGGGCGAGGAGGCACGGCTGGACATGGAGCGCATGTTTGGCCGGAAGGTCTTTCTGCGGACTTGGGTGAAGGTCAAAGAGCACTGGTCCGATGATGTGCGCGCCTTGCAGCGACTGGGTCTCTGCGATTGACGAGGGTTCGGCCCCAGGTCGGAGCGATTGACCGGAGCGATTGAACGGCATGCGCGTCGAATTGCATCCGGCCTTCGTGATCCACCAGCGCGCTTATCGCGAGACCAGCCTCGTCGTGGAGGTGTTTTCCTCCCGGCAAGGCCGCGTCGGGATCGTCGCCAAGGGTGCTCACCGGCCGCGTTCTCCCTGGCGTGGGGTCTTGCAACCCTTTCAAAGCCTTCTGCTCGCCTGGTCCGGACGGGGCGAACTCGGCACCCTGACCTACGCCGAGCAGGCCGGATCCACGCTGCCCCTGTCCGGTGGCCGGATCCTGAGCGGCTTCTATGTCAACGAACTGCTCACGCGGCTTTTGACGCGCAGCGACCCCCACCCACGTCTCTATGAGGCCTACGCCGAGGTCCTGACGGCGCTGGCGGGGCCCTCCGCCGAAGAGCCGGTCCTTCGGGTCTTCGAGAAACGATTGCTCGCGGAGATCGGCTACGGTCTGGTGCTCGATCGGGCCAATGATGGCGGGGCCGCCATCGAGGACGGTCGCGATTACTACTATCAGATCGACAAGGGACCCTGGCACGTGGCGCCTGTCGATGTTGCGACGGTCAAGATCAGCGGAGGTGCGCTCGTCGCGCTGGCGCGCGAGGCGCTGACCGGGCGCGAGCACCTGCGCGAGACCAAGGCGCTCATGCGGTTCGTGCTCGGTGCCTACCTGGGCGGCCGCCCGCTCGCCAGCCGCGAGCTTTTCAGGGCCGCGTCGGACGGTGCATCGCCATAGGCGTGTTCCGATGCAATGCCGAGCGGTCCCACTTCCGAGATCCCCCTTGCTGTCCCGGATGCAAGGTGGGGGCGAGCATAAAGCCCGATTAAGGCGCCCCATATGGGCTGCTAACGGATCGTGAACAGGCGCTACAAATCACCTGGATGGTAACGTGATGAACCCAGTCCCCTGTATAGATCTCGGTGTGAATATCGACCACGTCGCGACCTTGCGGCAAGCACGGGGTACCCGGTATCCAGACCCGGTGCAGGCAGCGCTTCTGGCCGAGCAGGCCGGCGCGGATGCCATCACCGTACACCTTCGCGAGGACCGGCGGCATATCCAGGTGCGCGACGTGGAGTTGCTGTCCGAGGTGATCGAGACCCGCCTCAACCTCGAGATGGCGGTGAGCGACGAGATGGTCAGCATCGCCGAGCGCCTGCGCCCGGCCGACTGCTGTCTGGTTCCGGAACGCCGTGAGGAGCTGACCACCGAGGGCGGTCTCGATGTGGCAGGGCAGTTGGAACGCGTCCGCGAGGTGTGCCGGCGGCTCGCCGCGGCCGGGGTCCGTGTCTCGCTCTTCATAGACCCCGAACCGCGGCAGGTCGAGTCCGCCCGCGCGGCCGATGCCCCGGTCGTCGAGCTACATACGGGACGTTACGCGGACCGTAGCGAGCGACAGGCTCGGCAGTCGGAATTCGATCGCGTCATGGATGCCGCGCGCCAGGCCGCCGAAAGTGGAATGACGGTTCATGCCGGTCATGGCCTCAATTACCACAACGTCAGGCCCATCGCGGCGATCCCGCAGGTGACCGAGCTGAATATCGGTCATGCCATCGTAGCGCGGGCGGTCTTCGTTGGTCTCACCGAGGCCGTGCGGGAGATGAAACGCCTGCTGTGCGAGGCGAGGCGGCACGGCCCTGGGTGAGCGGCACAAAGCCCGCGGCGCATCCCCGCAACCAACGGTAGCAACGCGGGTGTGCCGCGCCGGAGTCATGATGTCTCGCCGTCCGGGCCGGTAACTTCGGTCTGAATCGATCCCCACTCGGACTAGTCCTGACCATACGCGTCTGCCGGCAGGCCTTCCTCAGCTTGTCATCGATTTAAGACATCTGCGCACCTGGCCGGTAAGCCGGCGGCTGACCGACAACCGCTTTTCTGTCCCGCGCAATTTGACCGCTAGGCCACCCACACCATCGCGCGCCAGGGCTTCGACTCGGGAGAGCGATACCAAAGCGTTGCGGTGGATGCGGAGGAACCGCTCGCCGAATTCGGCCTCCAGGGTTTTGAGCGTCTCCTCGATGACGAGCTCTCCCCCCGTCCAAACCACCGTGACATATTTCTGATCCGCCTGGAAGTAAAGCACCTTATCCACGGGCACAAGCCTCAGGCTGCCGCCTACCGGCGCGCTCAGATGGGTTCGGCCTCGAGTCGGACCGGTCCGCTCCTTGAGGATATCGAGCCGACCCCGGCTCAGCACTTCGGCCCGCTGGAAACTGCGCAAGAGCCGCTGCCTGCGGATCGGCTTTAGCAGGTAATCGACGGCACTAGCTTCGAAGGCATCGAGCGCGTGGTCCCCGTAGGCCGTCGTAAAGATGACCGCCGGGGGAGGCTCATAGTAGGCCAGATGTTGCGCTACCTCCAACCCGTCCATGCCAGGCATGCGGATATCGAGTAACACGAGTTGCGGCGCATGCGCCGCAACGGCGCTCAGGGCCTCGATCCCGTTTCCCGCTTCTCCCACGACCTCACCGATCCCAAGCTCGCGGATCAATGAGGCGAGCCGCTCGCGCGCGAGCGGCTCATCATCCACGATGAGGATCCGCATCTTCGGCGCGTTCATAAGGGAATGATAGTGTCGCCCGGTAGTGATCGCCCAAGTCCTCCACCGTCAGCCCACCCGACCCGCCGTAGAAAGCCTGCAGTCGTTGCCCCACGTTTTCCTGGGCGAAGCCATGGCTTGCGCGTGAGGATCGCCTGCCATCCTTCGGCTTGGGATTTTCGATCACGACCGTGAGCCGGTACCCCTCGCGCTGCCCCCTGATCCGAGTCACCCCACCCTGGGGCAAGGGCTCGATCCCATGGTAGATCGCGTTCTCGATGAGCGGCTGAATCGATAACACCGGTACCAGGGCGTCCGCCGGTAACTCATCGATTTGCCAATCGATCGCCAAGCGATCTTGCAAGCGTAGGGCTTCTATCCGTAAATACTGTCGGCACAACTCAAGCTCCCCACCGAGCGTGACCCGATGACGGGCGGGCAGGAGGCTCGCTCGAAACAGATCGGCTAAGTCTTCGACCGCTTCCTCGGCCAGCATTGGATGGCTGCGGGTCAGGCTGGCGATGGTGTTCATGCAGTTGAAAAAAAAATGCGGCCGAATGCGCGCCTGCAGGGCCTGGAGGCGGGCCTCGGCCTCCGATTCGATGCGCTGCTCCCAGTGATGGTGGACATACATGTAACGGAGCGCGATGGCCATGACGATCGCCGCAATCGCCAGATTTCGTGCCAGAAACCCTCCCCTGGAAGCCGCACCGAGGGGCATCGGGTTGCCTAGGCGATCTAGGGTCCACCACGCCAGCTCGCTCAACACCCAGGCGATCGCGAGCATCGAAACATAAGCGAGCATTGCTACCCGGGCCTCGCTGAGGCGGGCGTAAAGCGTTCGGCTGGCGCACAGAACCGCGGCGCAGCAAAGAGTAACCCATTGAATGAAAAGGGACTTGAGGCCCAGATCGTCGAAGCTTGCGTTTACATCCGTGGCGGTCGATAGAGTCAGTACGATGGCCAATAGCTCGCCCATCAAGACCAGCACGAACACCGGCCGGGCGGTGCAGAAGTTGGGTATGAACTGCCGATCATTGGCGCGCGCGACAGGCAGTATCATGACCCCACCACGCGTCTTAAACTTCCCAAAGCTGGACCTCACTATGGGGTTCTCTCGTGCTCAATTATAGCGGCGGCAAACCGAGGAGGATCGGACCCGCTGCATCTTCATCATCGCCGGAGGTATCGGCCTTGGCATCCTGAACTCGAAGATCAGGGTTCAGCTCGGCCGATATAACCGTTCGTCGGATAAATCATCGCGTTGGTCTTCTTTCCGCTCAAGAAGGAAGATCGGCTGAACGATACGACGGGCCATCGAGAGCAACGCATCGCATATGCAAAACACATCAAGCAAGAGGAATGGCATGCTGGCACACAGAGACGGCCAAGCATGAACAAGTTGAACGCCTCCGGATTTACGCTCATCGAGCTCATGGTCGCCGTCGCCGTCTTGGCGATCGCGCTTGGGGCCGGGGTTCCCTCCATGTCGGAGTTCATCAAGAACTCACGCCTGGCCGCGCATACCAACGACCTCCTCGCCTCTCTGCACCTGGCGCGCACCGAAGCTGGCAAACGCAACGCACGGGTCACGCTGTGTAAGAGCGCGGACGCCACCACCTGCACTACCGCGGCCGGGACGGGCTGGGAGATCGGCTGGGTGGTGTTCGCCGATGCCGCGCCGTTCGGGACCCGCGAAGGCGCTGACCCGGTGCTCGATTCGCACGGCGTGGCCGCTACCAATGTCTCCATCACGCCGCGCGCCGCGGACACCATAGGGGACTTCGTCTCCTACACCTCTCGCGGTGCCATACGAGATGCTGCCGGCGCCGCGCAAAATGGGGTGTTTCGTGTGTGCGACGAACGAGGGCTCGGACACGCGCGCGGGCTGGTGCTGAGCCCGACGGGGCGCGCCGAGTTTACCAAGGATATGAGTGTAATCGGGGCCTGTCCATGAACGCTCCTCGAACACCGCGAAAAGAACAAGGTGCCTTCATGATAGAGGTGCTCATCACTATCCTCATCATGTCGGTGGGACTCCTGGGGATCGCGGCGATGCAGGCCGAAGCGCTGAAAGGCGGCAACGATTCGATACTCCGGTCTAAGGCCGTGGTGTCCGTTGGCGACATCACCGATCGCATACGGGCCAATCTAGCGGGATTGGCGAGTTATTCCCGGGCGCTGAGTGGCACCCCCGTCGCCAGTCCGCCCGACTGCGTGGCGAACCAGTGCACAGCGGCGCAGATGGCCACATACGATATGTCCCAGTGGCTAGCGGCACTCCAAGATCAGGCGTCGGGGCTCCCGGGGGCGCAAGCCGCGATCGTGCAGCCCGCCGCCCCGCCGGCAGGTACCGCGGGATTGCTGACCATCACGGTCCAGTGGACCGATCGGCTGCAGCGCAACGAGGGGACCGCCACGCCCGAGCAGTACATCACTCAGGTGCAGTTCTGATGAGAACTGTAGGAATGGATCCCCGCTGTGCGCCACCGCTTATATCGAGAGCTTCGCAAGGTTTTAGCCTCGTCGAGATGATGGTGGCGATGACCATCGGGCTGGTCCTGGTGGGGGCGGGAATCGCCGTATATGCCAACAGCCGGGCAGCCTATACCGTCAATGAGTCCATCTCGCGCTTGCAGGAAAACGCCCGCTACGCGCTGGACGAGATCACGAGAGACCTGCGCCTGGCCGGTTACTGGGGCCTCAACAGCAGCGCGGCGCTGGTGTCGGGAACCCTGGCGGACGCCACCAACGATTGCGCAGCGCAGTGGTATACGAACGTTAACAACCGGGTCGAGGGCTCGGACGGCGTCAATACCGGCTATGCCCCCTGTATCCCCGCTGCAACGTATCAAGCCGGTACCGACATCTTGGCGATGCGCTTCGTCGATCCGACGCCCGTCGTGGCGCTGGTCGCCACCACACCGTACCTGCGCTCGAACCGGAATAGTGGACGCCTGTTCGTCGGCACGACCCAACCGGGAGGACTGGCGGACGCACAGAACTATAAGTTGGAAAGCCGTGCCTATTACGTTAGCCCTTGGACCAACACCGCCGGCGATGGGGCACCGGCTTTGAAACGCGTCGTCCTCGTTCCTGGGGCCCTGAACGCGGCATTGCAGGAACAGGTGGTGGTCTCCGGTGTGGAGAACCTCCAAGTCCAGTATGCCTTGGATGTGGACGGAAACCGCTCCGTGGATCAGTACGTAAACGCTGGATTAGGGGTAGCCTGGCCTCAGATCGAGGCCGTGCGAATATGGCTCCTGGTCCGTGCGCCGACCGCAGAAGCGGGCTATACCAACAGCACCGCCTTTCCGTTGCCACAGGCGCCGGTGACGCCGAGCGATGGCTTTCGCCGGGTGCTGGTGACAAAGACCATTCACTTGCACAACTAGGTCAAGAGGACTTTCCATGATCAATGCCCGTGCACGGATGCTACTCTGCCAACGAGGCAACGCACTCATGGTCAGCCTGGTGTTCTTAGTGATCCTGACGACACTGGGCGTGTCAGCCGCCGGTACCGGCCGACTGGAGCTCATGATGGCGGCCAATACCCAGTTCGGCAGCCAGGCCTATCAAGCCGCGGAGTCCGGTATCGATTCGGTCCTGCGTATCCCTGTAAGCACTTTGCTGAGCAGTACGGTAACGACCAGCCGAAGCTACTTGTTCAACCCGACGACGTCGGCCGGAGGTTTCGACGATCCGGCCACTCCCGCTCCCACACGCTTCGCGGAGCAAGCAAATACCACGACCACGTATGAGGCGGTGGGCAATGTCCCCGACGGTGGTTACAGCATGAGCGTCGATGACAACATCGTGGCACATCATTTTGCCATAGACAGTAGGAGCCAGTCGCAGCGGGGCGGGCAGGCCGGTCACGAACAAGGGATCTACATCGTGGGGCCTGGGGGTGGCTAATAAGCCTTCACACCTACATTACCCCCGACCAACGACAGCAGAGGATAGTCCTATGAATCGAAAAAGTATCTTGATCACCCTGGCTGCCACGCTCTTGTTGCCTCTTGCAAGCGAAAGCACACCGATACTGATCCCCTACGAGGACAGCGTCGAGGGGGGTACCCTGGTGACCTTCAAAATGGAAATCACGGCCAAGAAGGTACCCACGGGCAACGGTGTCGTAACCATCGGTCGTCATTGCCGGGGTTGCGGCCCATTACGCCTCAAGGTCACGCCCCAGAGCCAGGTGATCGTGGGTGGCCGGCCGGTGCCCATCACACCGGAGACCCAGTTGATCGGTAAGACCGGCGACGTGTTCTATGTGATCAAGGACAAGCGGCTCACGCGAATCCGACTTCACTGATCTGCGGGGGCGGTCGCGTTGAGGGGTTGGCCTGGTTACGTTTTTTGCTCAGAAGCATGCTAAGGGAGTTTCTTATGTCAGGGACAGTCAAACGTCTGAGTTCTCTATCGATGGCCCTGTACGTGGGGCTTTTGGCCGCCACCGGCGCGTTCGCCGACGATACCGAGATCTACCTCGGGCTCAATCAAGGCCAGAGCGTCGCCAAACCCAACGTGCTGTTCATCCTCGACACCTCGGGGAGCATGGACACGAACGTGACGACCACCGCACCCTTCGACCCGGCTCAGACGTATGCCGGCTCCTGCGCTTCCAACAAGATATTCTGGTCGACGACGGGTATTGCGCCTGGGTGCAATAGCGGCAACTGGTTCGACACGACCAAGTTCCGATGTCAAGCGGCCGCAGGCCCAATGGGCGCTAGCGGCGTGGGCACCTACACCGACCGGCTCGCGCGCTGGCAGCCGGGTTTCCTCTTTTTGAGCCCGAGCAAGTGGGTTTCTCTTGACGGTGACAACAGCCCGCCTCACGTCGAGTGTCAAGCGGACCAGGGTGTGCACGGCAATGGGTCGAGCAGTACCTACATCGCCAACGGCACGAGCGGCCCCTGGAAGTCCGGCAGCAGCGGCGCCGCGAACTGGTCTTCGACCGGCGGGACCTACACCATCTTCAGCGCCAACTACCTGAACTGGTTCCACTATTTCAGCACGACGATCATCGGTACCCGTATTCAGATCATGAAGGACGTGGTCAAGAGCGTCGTCGACAGCAACACCAACATCAACATCGGTCTCATGCGTTACGACACGAAAACAACCTATAGCACACCGCCGAGCGGCAATAAAGGCGGGCCGGTCGTCTTTCCCGTGAGTAATATCGATGCTCCTGGTGTTCGGGATAACTTCAAATCCCAAGTGGACGGCCTCACTGCCAGCGGCTGGACGCCATTATCCGAGACCTTGTACGAGGCCAATCTTTATTTGGCCGGCCAAGGCGTGGTCTATGGCAAGGCACCTAACGACATCTCCAGCGTACCGGGATGCTTGGATCCGAGCGACTCTACGAGATACAAGTCGCCGATGGAGTTCGAATGCCAGAAGAACTTTATCGTCTATCTGACGGATGGCGAGCCGACCTATGATGGGGATGCCGACTCGAACATCGGTAGCCTGCTTTCGGGCGCCACCTTGCCGTCGGGAGACAGCACCTGTGCCCATGGCACGAGTGAAGACCCGCAAGACAACTGTCTGGATGAGCTGGCCGAGTACCTGCACGAGAAGGACCTTCGGTCGGACCTCAACGGTAAGCAAAACGCCGTCAGTTACATGATCGGCTTCACCCTCGATTTCCCGCTGCTCAGCGAGGCCGCCACCAAGGGCGGAGGACGGTATTTCACTGCCAACACTGCCCAGGAGCTTTCGAGCGCCTTCACCCAGATCGTGACCGAGATCCGCAAGATCAGCGACACCTTCACCGCGCCGGCCGTGTCGGTGAACGCCTTCAACCGGCTGTTCCACCGCGACGAGTTATACTTTGCCGTCTTCCGGCCGGATGCCGACATTCGTTGGCCGGGCAACCTCAAGCGTTACAAGGTAGGTGTCTACGGCGGTGAGTTCGCGATCCTGGATAAGAATAACAACCCCGCAGTCGATCCCAATACCGGTTTCTTCTCGGATACCAGCACGAGTGTCTGGACGGATTCTGCAGAGGACATTCCGGACGGCGGCGAGCCGGAAAAGGGCGGCGCGGCCGGCGAATTGCGTGACCCCACGAATCGTAAGCTCTACACCTACACGGGCGACTACACGACTGCAAGTGTGAAAGACCTGTCCGATCCGGTGAACAAACTGGACGACAGCAATACCAATCTCACCAACGCTATGCTGGGGTCCCCCCCCGATAGAACCAAGCTCATCCAATGGGGACGGGGCATGGATGTCGACGACGAAGACGCGGATGGCGTTACAAGCGAACCCCGCAGGGACATGGGTGATCCGCTGCACTCCAACCCGGTGCTGGTGACCTACGGGGGTACCGATGAGGCACCGGACATTACCGTGTATGTCACGACCAACGACGGCTATCTACACGCCATCAACGCCGGCAACGACCCCGGGCCCGCCACGGAACCCAACGGCGGGAAGGAGATCTTCGCGTTCGTGCCCCAGGAGATGCTCGGCAGACTGCAGAGCCTCAAGGACGACCCGCCCATACCGGGCGCCGGCCGCGACTACGGTCTGGACGGTCCTATGACGGCCTGGGTCAAGGAGAACCCGGACGATGAGGACGCCGAGATCGAGCCTGGGGAGGGGGACCGCGTGATCCTGTATTTCGGACAGCGCCGAGGCGGTCGAAACTACTACGCTCTCGATGTGACCAATCGTGATGCACCCGAGCTCCTGTGGCGGATCCAGGGTGGGGCGGGTGGCTTCGAGGAGCTGGCCGAGACCTGGTCGGCACCCAAGCGCACCCGTGTTCAGCTTGGCGCTACCGAAGCGAGCCAGAAGGACGTGTTGATTTTCGGCGGCGGTTTCGACCCCGACCAGGAAACCTCCACGGCTCCAGGAGCCGACTCGCAGGGACGCGCCATCTACATGGTGGATGCGCTGACCGGTGATCTTCTCTGGTGGACCGGATACGACGATGTGGCGCCATCCTCGCCCTCGCCGGATCTGGCGCTCAATACCATGACTAACAGCATCCCGGCAAACGTGCGAGTCATCGACCTGGATCGTGATGGGCTGGCCGACCGCATGTACGCCGCCGACATGGGCGGGCGCCTGTGGCGCTTCGACATCAACAACGGCGCAGCCGTCGGCCAACCGCTCGTGAGCGGCGCGTTGATGGCGGAATTTCAGAAGACCACGGCCAGTGACGTACCCAGCACCGAAGCGGTCAATCGACGCTTCTTCAACGAACCGGATGCGGCGTTGATCGTACCGCCCGGCAAGCCCTCCTTCATGTCTATTTCCATCGGGTCGGGTAATCGCTCGCATCCTTTGAACAAGGTGACTCAGGATCGATTCTACATGGTGCGTGACCCGAACCCGCTGGCGAAGCCTGCTGCTTATCCGTCCCAGTGGCCGCTTCAAGAAGACGATATGTACGACGTGACCAGCATGATCGACTTCAGTTCTACGCAACAAACGGAGTTGGAAAGCAGCCAGGGCTGGATGATCCGCATGGTCGACGCCGGAACCGGCAGCTTCGTCGGCGAGAAGGCGCTGACTGAGGCAGTCACCTTCAACGGAGTGGTGCTGTTCGCGACCTTTACTCCGGTCGCCACGGCATCGACAAACGCCTGCTCGCCCAGTCAAGGCACCGGCCGTGTCTACGCCGTCAATGTCTTGAACGGGAATCCGGTGTACAACCTCGATCAGGCCGGTGATCCCAACGACCTGGCCGGTACCGACAGGTCGCTCGATCTGGTTCGCACGGGGTTACCCCCCGACATCGTGATCCTGTTCCCAAGACCGGACCCCAACAACCCAGGCTCAGAAGGTCCCGTAGCGCTTGCGGGTCCCGAGGTGCTGAACGAGTTGGATCTGAAAAACCCAATCGTGAAAACCTACTGGTATGCGGACGACGATAACGCCTACTGACGTCCGTAACGGAAAATAGTACCGCCAGGCGCCCGGTCGTCTTCCTGACCACCGGGCGGCACTTCTCGAGCCCGCGATGCAGGGCCTTCATTCTAGGAGAAAACGATGATCAAGCGATCCAAAGGTATGACCCTCATCGAGCTCATGATCACGGTCGCGGTCGTGGGGATCCTCGCGACCATCGCATATCCGAGTTACCAGAACCAGGTACGCCGATCGAACCGCGCGGACGCCATCACGGCCTTGACGGCCATGGCCAATGCCCAGGAGCGCTTTTACCTTGCCAATAACACCTACGCGAATACCACGGCGCCGCTGGGGTTCCCCGCACCGCTGCCGCCCCCCGCGCCACAGGGGAATTCACAGCGAGGCTTTTATACCCTCGCGGTTGCCACTCCCGACGACTTCACGACCCGGTTCACAGTAACGGCGACAGCCGTTGCCGGAGGCCCCCAGGCTGGTGACGACCCGCCAGGAATTGATGATTGCAGGGTACTTAGTCTTACCTCAACAGGCCAGAAGGGGCCCCTGCCCGCCGCTCAGAATTGTTGGTAGCAGGTTGCACGGTACTGACCCTGAATTCAAACCGGTATCAAGACGCCCGCGAACTGCTGGTAGTCGGGTCTCCGTCGAGCGGCGATTTCGCGACGGGTTGGCGACCGTCTAGGCTGCGGTAGGCCCAATCCCGAGCGCCGTTCGGCGGCGTTTTCGGACCAGCCTACGGATTGATCGCCCGGATCGCCTCGACGATGCGCGCATGGAAGCGCGGCGAGGCACATACGATCCCCCGGTTTCTCGATAGGCCCTTGCCGCAGGAGAAGTCGAGCGGCCGGCCGTCGATGTCGGTGATCTCGGCACCCGCCTCTTGGGCGACCAGCATCCCCGCCGCGTGGTCCCAGATGTTCTCCACATAGTCCGCGCGTGTCGGGAGCCTGAGATAGGCGTCGGCCTGGCCGCGCGCGACCACGGCGTACTTGCACTGGCTGTCGAGGCGGGCGGTGGTGGCGGCCCCGCCCAGGGCCGCGATGACGCGCGCAGTGGCGTCCTGCTTCGAATGCCCGGACTCGACCGACTCGCAGACGCGGATCGGCCCTTCGCTGACTCGACATCTTACCGCCGTGCTTTCAGCGGCGCCGTCCGGCGCAGAGCCCCAGGCCCCGCCCCCGCGGCTCGCGTAGTACAGGAGACCGACCGGATCCGGATCGGCGAAGGACCTATCGAAGTCGGGCGAAAGGTTGGGACAACCCATGACCCCCACGGTGACCTCACCGTCCTCGATGAACGCGAGCGAGATCGCATACTGGCCACCGCGCAGGAAGCCCTTGGTCCCGTCGATCGGATCGAGCGTCCAGTAGGCCGGGGCCGTGGCGTCGTGAGCACCGGCATCGATGGCGGTGAGGACCTCGTCGGGCGTGATCTCGGGCCACACGATGCGCACAGCGGTGACCGCTGCGTCGCGAACCGCGGCCCCGGCCTCGGATCGCAACAGGCGGGTGCCCTCCTCGCCTACCAGGAGAAACTCGCCTAGCGTCGCGCGCAAATGCAGGCAGATCAATGCCTGGACGGCGAAATCCGCGACCGTCACCGGGCTGCGATCGCTCTTCACGAGCCCCGGAGACTCTTTGATGCGTCCCTGGATCATGCTTGCCACGCCCGTTGCTTCCGCGACGGC
This sequence comes from Gammaproteobacteria bacterium, assembly GCA_050740695.1. Taxonomy (GTDB): domain Bacteria; phylum Pseudomonadota; class Gammaproteobacteria; order JACCXJ01; family JACCXJ01; genus JACCXJ01. The sequence continues at coordinate 54,966 of JBOIDR010000006.1, forward strand.
GGTGCGGGCGGTGGCGAGTAGGGGCGCTGTGTCTGTCATGGGCGAGCGGTCATTGCTACTAGAGCGGTGCCCTAGTGGGGGGTTGCGCGCGTCCCTATAATAAATGCCCCGCATGCGTTATCAAGGAGACGAGGCCGAGATGTCGCGACCAGTGCGTTATGAAGTGAGCGCCGAGATGGCGGCACGCGCCCATATCGACCAGGCCGCGTACCAGGCGCTCTATCGGCGTTCGGTCGAGGACCCGAGCGGCTTCTGGGCGGAGCAGGCCCGGCAATTCGTGACCTGGTCGCGGCCCTGGGTGCGGGTCCTCGACTGGGATTATCAGGCCCCGCGGATCCGTTGGTTCGAGGGCGCGAAGCTCAACGTCGCCTACAACTGCCTGGACCGCCATCTGACGAGCCGCGGGGATCGGACGGCGATCCTCTGGGAAGCCGACGACCCGGGCGATACGCGGGCCGTCAGCTACCGCGAGCTCTTCGATGCCGTCTGTCGCTTCGCCAATGCCTTGAAGGCACGGGGTGTGAGCAAGGGAGACCGGGTCGCGATCTACCTGCCCATGGTCCCCGAGGCGGCGGTGGCGATGCTGGCCTGCGCCCGCATCGGGGCAGTCCATTCGGTCGTGTTCGGGGGCTTCTCTCCGGAATCGCTCAAGGACCGTATCCTCGATTCCGACTGCCGGGTCGTGGTCACCGCCGACGAGGGGCTCCGCGGTGGGCGCCATGTACCGCTCAAGGCCAACGTGGATGCCGCGCTCCTGGCCTGTCCCCGGATCCACACCGTGATCGTGGTGAGACGCACGGGCCGGCCGATCGCCTGGCAGGCCGGCCGTGATTTCTGGTACCACGAGACGGTCGCCGCCGCCGACCCCGAATGCCCTCCCGTCGAGATGGATGCCGAGGACCCCTTGTTCATCCTCTACACCTCGGGCTCGACCGGCAAACCCAAGGGTGTCCTGCATACCAGCGGCGGCTACCTCGTCTACGCCGCCATCACCCATCGCTATGTGTTCGACTATCACGACGGCGACATCTACTGGTGCACCGCGGACGTCGGCTGGGTGACGGGTCATACGTACTGCGTCTATGGTCCGCTCTGCAACGGCGCCACGACCCTCATGTTCGAAGGGATCCCGACCCACCCGAACCCGGGGCGCTTCTGGGAGGTGGTGGAACGCCACCGGGTCGATATCCTCTATACCGCCCCGACCGCCATCCGCGCCCTCATGGCCCAGGGGGATGCCTGGGTCCAGAAAGGTCACCGCACGAGCCTGCGGGTCCTCGGAACCGTCGGCGAGCCCATCAACCCCGAGGCCTGGGAGTGGTACTACCGCGTAGTAGGGGAAGGGCGTTGTCCGATCGTGGATACCTGGTGGCAGACCGAGACCGGCGGCATCCTCATCTCGCCACTGCCGGGGGCCACCGCGCTCAAACCTGGTTCCGCGACGCTGCCGTTCTTCGGGGTCGTGCCGGCCATCGTCGATGAGCGAGGGCAGGTGCTGGAAGGAGCGGCCGACGGCATGCTCGTGATCACCCGCCCCTGGCCCGGGCAGATGCGGACCGTGTACGGAGACCATCAACGCTTCCGCGACACCTATTTCGCCCGCTTTCCAGGGTTCTACTTCACAGGGGATGGAGCGAGACGGGACGCGGACGGGTACTACTGGATCACCGGGCGGGTGGACGACGTGCTCAATGTCTCGGGCCATCGCCTCGGGACCGCCGAGGTCGAGAGCGCACTGGTCCTACACGAGACGGTCGCCGAGGCGGCGGTCGTGGGCTTTCCACATCGCATCAAGGGCCAGGGGATCTATGCCTATGTGACGCTCATGTCGGGTGTCGAGCCCTCCGAGGCCCTGCGCGCCACGCTGGTCGGCCACGTGCGCCAGGAGATCGGGGCCATCGCCGCGCCCGACATCATCCAGTGGGCCCCGGGGTTACCGAAGACGCGCTCCGGGAAGATCATGCGCCGTATCTTGCGCAAGGTGGCGGCCAACGAGATCGATGCCCTGGGGGATGTCAGCACGCTGGCGGATCCCTCGGTCGTCGACGACCTGGTTCGCAACCGGCTGGGCCAGGAGAGTCAGGTGCCCGGCCAATGAATGTTGCAGCGCAACAGCAACGGTGCTAGACTGCTTAGCGTGGACTGGGGATATACAGGCGGCGCGGTGTCGCAGAGGCATAAACGATGAGCGAGAGAGGCATCCCCTGGGGCGAGGAGTGGATGGCGTCCCAACGCGCCTTCTGGGATACATGGTCGCGTCTGTATCAACAGGCCGCGGAGCCGGGCTCGGGCGGTTTCTCGGTACCCTGGACTGCGGTGCTGGAGGTGTGGCAGAAGTCGCTGTCGCAGCCGACCTCGGAGCCGGGCCAGGCCTTTCTGCAAGGGTTGCTGCGCCAGGGCAAGGTGTACCTGCGCGTGGCCGAGGACTGCACCAGGCTCGCGGGCAATGCGAAGGGCACGGAATGGCAGGAGGTGTTCCAGGGCAAGGTCAATGACTGGAAGGCGATGCTGACCTCGGGTAGCCCCGCGGACATGAGCCAGGCGATGCGGGGGCTCATGCCGTTCTTCGAGTTGCCGCTCGAGACCTGGACGCGGACCGTCTCGGGTTTCTCGGTACTGCCCGGTGATTTCCTGCAAGCCCTGAAACCCGAAGGTCTGCGTCAGGCGACGGACGAGGTCCACGACCGGATCGGGCGATTTCTGTCCGTGCCGAGCGTCGGATACACGCGCGAATGGCAGGACCAAAACCAGCGCGGCGCCAAGCTCGTGCTCGACTATCAGAGGGCGTCGCAAGAATATCTGAATGCCCATGCCCGGCTCGGTGTGGATACTATCGAGCGGTTTTCGAAGCGGGTCATGGAGCGCGCCGAGACGGGCCAGGAGATCACCAGCCTGCGCGAGGTCTACGATGTCTGGGTGGATGCCGGCGAGGCGGCCTACAGCGAATTCGTCCTGACCGACGAATATGCCGCGATCTACGGGCGTCTCGTCAACGCCTTGATGGCGTTGAAGCACCACAGCCAGTACCTCGTGGATGAGGCCGTCGGTGCCGCCAATCTCCCGACCCGGCGAGACATGACGACATTACAATGCCGGCAGCAGGAGGTCCGCCGCCAGATAGCTGCGCTGCGCTCCGAGCTCGGCGAGGCGATCGGCGAGGGCCTGAACGCCCGTATCCGGCGTTTCGAGGAGACACTGGGAGAGGCCTTGGGCGGGGTGGACGTGAAGGCGCTCAGCGTGGAGGTACAGGCACTGCGTGGCGACGCCGTGCGGGTAGCAGCGGACCTGGAGCGGGAGATCTCGCTCTTAAGCGCGGAAAACAAACGTCTATCGGCGGCGGTGGGAGCGCTTTCGGCGAACGGCCAGGAAACGACGGTGCTCGGAAAGCGTGATGCCGTAGCGCCCGCCACCAAAGGCCGCACGCCTGTCCGGAGATCGGCGGCGCGACCCCGATCGAAGACCACCTGAGGGGACGGAAACATGTTTCCTTTTCAGATCCGTCCGGACCGGGCATTGGGGGAGATACAGGAGTTCGGGGTCAAGCTGAGCCACGGCCTCAAGACCCTGAGCGAGATCGGTGACATCGACGTCGGGGCGACCGAGAAGGACGCCGTCTACACCGAGGACAAGGTCGTCCTGTACCGTTTTCGCCCCCTGGTCGAAAACTCCAGACCGATACCGGTCCTCATCGTCTACGCCCTGGTCAACCGCCCCTACATGGCCGATCTGCAAAAGAACCGCTCGATGGTCCGAGGCCTCCTCGCCGGTGGGCTGGACGTGTATCTCATCGACTGGGGTTACCCGGACAATGCCGATCGCTTCCTCACCCTCAACGACTACATCAACGGTTACATCGATCGGTGTGTGGGCGTCTTGCGCAGGCGCCACGGTGTGGACGGGATCAACCTCCTCGGGATCTGCCAGGGCGGTACCTTCAGCCTGTGCTACAGCGCCATTCACCCGAATAAGGTGCGCAACCTGATTACCACGGTGACGCCTGTCGATTTCCACACCGATGGCGACCTCTTGAGCCACTGGGTGCGCCAGGTGGACGTGGATCTCCTGGTCGAAACCATGGGCAATATACCGGGCGAGATGTTGAACTGGACCTTCCTGTCGCTCAAGCCGTTCCGCCTCTCCGGCCAGAAGTACCTCGATATGATCGATACCCTGGACGACCCGGTGATGTGCAAGAACTTCATGCGCATGGAGAAATGGATCTTCGACAGCCCCGATCAGGCGGGGGAGACGTTCCGCGGGTTCATCAAGCAGTTCTACCAGGACAACCGGCTCATCAAGGGCGAGGTCATGATCGGCGAGAAGAGCGTCGATCTCGAGAACATCACCATGCCGGTGCTCAACATCTACGCGAGCGAAGACCACCTGGTCCCACCGGCCGCGTCGCGCGCCCTCAAAAAATATGTCGGCACCAAGGACTACACCGAGCTCGAGTTCCCCGGCGGACACATCGGCATCTACGTGAGCGGCAAGGCCCAGCAACTCATCCCCCCCGCGGTCAACGAGTGGTTGGCCAAACGGTACTGACGCGCCCCTAACGGCCCGCGTCTCGGCCGGCTGCTCAAGGGGCTTCCGCCCGCCGCACTTGCGGTGTGCCGGCGCGGCCGCGATTTCACGATCGGACGCTGAAAGCCACCACCCCTGGCCTGGGACAGGCCAAGGATGGTAGGTCGCTGGGGTAAACTCAGGAAGCCGCGGCCACTTTCTTGGCGGGGAGGACGGTGGCCTTCTTGATGGGGGCCAAGCCCGCGTCGATCGCCTTCTCGGCCCACGCGGTGAATTCGTCCTTGGACTCCGTCAAGGTCTCGGTGGTCTTGCGCAGGGTATCGAGGAGCTTGTCGTTGTATTCGGTGCTGAGCTTGGTGAAGCCCGACAACAGGTCCTTATAACCCTTCGACTCGGAATACAGGGTCAAGTGCTTGACGCCGGTGTCCATGAAGGCGCTGAGGAAGCCGAGTTGGTGCTCGGCGAGCTTCTCGGTGGCCTTGGTGCCGATCTCGCCCAGATCCTTGAAGGACGCGTAGGTGCTGTTGCTCAGATTGGTCCAGGACTCGATATAGTCGGTTTGCATGGTGTTCCTCCTAACTGGGATGAGTGGATTTACCTGTGGTTTGGCATGACTTTCGTGTGATGCTGCAATGCAGCATAGTCCACCCATCGGCCGCTGTCAAGGACCCTTGAGGCAACTCACTTCGTCTTTGCGGCCTTGGGAGGCGCGTTCGCCGCCGCCACTCCCTTTTCCAACCAGGCGCTCAGCTCGCTGCGACAGTCGGCCAGCAAATCGTTGGTCGATCGCACGATGTCGACGAACTTGCTGCTGTACTGACTCACCAGCTCGGCCTGCTTGGCGAGCAGGTCCTTCGGGTCTTTGGCGCCGCCCATCATCTGCAGCTCCAAGGATGTCGCCTCCAGGCAGGCGCTCAGGATCTGCTGCTGCTGTTCCGTCATGCGCGCCAGGATGCGCTCGTTGATCTGGCCGAGCTCCTTCATGGATTCCAGCGCCTTACGGCTGACCGTCGCCCACTGGTCGAGTAATTCGGTTTGCATGCATGGTCCCCCCCTTTCGGGAATCGTCGATGTATCTCTGATGCCCACTGCCCGTCTGGTGGCCGGCAGGCCCCACCGGACGCCGCGTGCGTCCTCCGCCCATTCTAGAGCAAAGGCGCTTCGATGCTATACTCGCGTCGTCCCAGGGGCTGTCACGTAGACCGGCCCGGCCGCGCAAGGTTGGAACTTCACATGTGTTCGAAGAGGTGTAGTGCATGACGATGACTCACGACGGGGCGGAGCGGACCAGGAACCAGCGGTTGCTGAAATGGGTGGACGAGATCGCCGCCTTGTGCAAACCGGATCGGATCCATTGGTGTGATGGTTCGCAAGAGGAATACGATCGCCTGTGCGAGGAGTTGGTGCAGAAGGGCACGTTCACCCGCCTGAACCCGACGAAGAGGCCCCGGAGCTACTTGGCCCGGTCCCACCCGACGGACGTCGCTAGGGTCGAGGATCGGACCTTCATCTGCAGCGCGCGCAAGGAGGACGCCGGGCCCACCAACAACTGGATGGACCCCGAAGAGATGCGCGGCATCCTCAGGGGTCTCTTCGACGGCTGCATGCGCGGTCGTACCCTGTACGTCGTACCCTTCAGCATGGGGCCGATCGGTTCGCACATCTCTCACATCGGCGTCGAGATCAGCGATTCGGCGTATGTCGCCATCAATCAGCGCATCATGACACGCATGGGGCAGGCGGCCCTCGATGCCCTCGGGCCGGACGGTGATATCGTTCCCTGTGTGCACTCGGTCGGCGCGCCCCTGCAGCCCCACCAGGAGGACGTGATCTGGCCGTGCAACGACACCAAGTACATCACGCACTTCCCCGAGACCCGTGAGATCTGGTCGTTCGGTAGCGGTTACGGCGGGAACGCGCTCTTGGGCAAGAAGTGTTTTGCGTTGCGCATCGCCTCGGTCATGGCCCGCGACCAGGGGTGGCTCGCCGAGCACATGCTGGTCCTGGGTGTCGAGTCACCGAGCGGGGAGAAGACGTATGTCTCGGCGGCGTTTCCGAGCGCCTGCGGAAAGACCAACTTCGCGATGTTGATCCCGCCCAAGGCCTTCGACGGCTGGACGGTTACGACCATCGGGGACGACATCGCCTGGATCAAGCCGGGCGCCGACGGACGGTTCCATGCGATCAATCCCGAGTCCGGCTACTTCGGGGTGGCGCCGGGCACCAACATGGATTCGAACCCGAACGCCATGTTGACGCTCAAGGAGAACTGCATTTACAGCAACGTCGCCTTGACGGACGACGGGGACGTGTGGTGGGAAGGCATGACCAAAGAGCCCCCCGCGCACCTGATCGACTGGAAGGGCAACGACTGGACCCCGCAGAGCGGGACGCCCGCGGCCCATCCGAACGCGCGTTTCACGGCGCCCGCGGGGCAATGCCCCTCGATCGATCCGGCCTGGGAGGACCCGAACGGTGTGCCGATCAGCGCCTTCGTGTTCGGCGGCCGGATCAGCAAGAACTTCCCATTGGTACTTCAGGCCCATGACTGGGAGCACGGCGTCTACCTCGCGGCCACCATGGGCTCGGAGGCTACCGCCGCCGCCGTGGGCCAGGCGGCGATGCGCCGGGATCCGATGGCGATGCTGCCCTTCTGCGGCTACAACATGGCCGATTACTGGAAGCACTGGCTGCGGATCGGTCGCGAGCGCGTGGCCACGCCGCCCTTGATCTTCCGGGTCAACTGGTTCCGCAAGGACGAGCGCGGCAAGTTCATCTGGCCGGGCTATGGCGAGAACATGCGGGCCTTGAAATGGATCGTGGACCGCTGCCGCGGTCGGGCGCGGGGGGTGGAGAGCCCGCTCGGCTGGGTGCCGCCCTATGAGGCGCTGAACTGGGACGGCCTGTCCTTCCCTCGCGAGCGATACCTCGAGATCATGAACATCGATCGCGATCGGGCCCGCCAGGAGGCGAACGATCAGGAGGAGTTATTCACCCGCTTCGGCGATCACCTGCCGCGGGAGATGGAGATCGAGCGCGAGCTCCTGCTCTCCAGGCTGCATCACTCGCCGCCGGTTTGGGACCTCGGGGTGGCGAGCGCCGCTTGAGACGGGTCCTATGACGCGAAAAGGCGGTCGCAAGACCGCCTTTTTTCGTGGACCCTCTGTGCTTGACCGAGGTCGATGGCCTCTACGAACGACGCCTGCCGCCGGCTGGCGACATCCTGGCCGGTATAGGTACAGTCCTGATCGGCCGCCAGGAAGGCGGCGGCCTTGGCGATCTCTTCGGGCTGCTCCAGACAGTCCAGGTCGAGCAGGCGCAGGATCGTGCGACTGGCGTCTTCCGGGGCGGTTTTTAAATACCCCGCAGACACGGTGTTCACGGTGATCCCCTGGTCCTGAACCTCACGTGCGAGCGCGCGCGTGAACCCCAGTATGCCGGCTTTGGCGGCCGCGAACTGGGAGGTGGGGGTCCCGGCGCTGCCGCTCGAGACGATGGTGATGATGCGCCCGTAACGGCGCTTCGACATCCCCGGGATCAGGTTGCGGGCGAGGTTGAAGAGCCCGTCGAGGTCAGTATCGAGCACCGCTCTCCAGTTTGCGCTCTCGGCGCACCGTGCTTCCGGAGCAGTGCAATGGACCAGGATGTCCACCGCCCCGTAACGCCGCTCCGCCCAGCGCGCAAGCTCGGCGCAGTCCTCGAAGCAGCCGATGTCGCACTCGACGACGGCGATGTCATAACCCGGGCGGCCATGGCCCAACTTACTCACGTAATCGCGCCACTGCCTGGCATGAGTGGCTTCGGAAGGCGGATAGGTCGCGGCCACCCGAAACCCGGACTCCGCGAGCCGCTCGCAGACGGTAGTGGCCAGAATACCCCGGGCGCCGGTCACGAGCGCGAGCCGTCGGGGCGTGGAGCGGAATAAGGAGGGGGCATTGGGCGAGAGGAACGCCGCGAGCGAACGGTAGTGCTCGGCCGCGCTACTGAAGCAGAGGTCGATGCTCGCGCGTTGGTTGTCCACGAGCCGGCCCCAAAAGCGTTCGCCGAGCTGGGTCACGGCGATTGCCGATCCCAGGCCCATGCCCGCGGCGCGGACCCAGTAGTCCATCCCCTGCCTGCCCATCTGATCGAGCCACATAGGATGCCCTCATTAGCGATGCCGAAAGGCAACAAACGATGTGCCAGCCCTCGAGGCACTGGCCACCCCGGGCCTTCGGCGAGTCAGCCACTTATGTCTTGTCCGAGTCCTCTGCCTCTCCGTCTTGTGCGCCCGCGAGACCCGCGGCCTTGAAGAAGCTATCTTGCATCTTCTTGATCGTCTCGAGGTTGTGTTGGGTGATCTCGGTGATGGCCGTCAAGGGGTTGCGCTTGACGGCCTCGTTGATCTGGGCGTGAAAGCGCCTCTGTTGCTCGCTGAAGAGCGAAAGGCTTTGCTCCAAAAAGCTCGCCGCGACGCCCTGGACGGTGTCGCCATAGAAACGGATGATCCGGGTCAGCGCATCGGTGCTGAAGATCGGCTCGCCGCAGCCCTCCTGCTCGCTGATGATCTGCAAGAGGATGCTGCGCGTGATGTCCTCGCCCGTCTTCTGATCCTTGACGCAGAACGAGACGTTCTCCAGGACCAGCCCGCGCACGTCGGCCAAGGTGATGTACTTGCTCTCGACCGTGTCATAAAGACGCCGGTTGGGGTACTTCTTGATGATGCGCTTGTCTTCCATCGCTCGTGCCGAGGTTGGTCCCGACATCACATCATGTGCTGGCCCCCGTTCATCGCGAAGTCCGCCCCGGTGATGAAGCACGCCTTGTCGGAGGCCAGGAAATCGACCAGATAGGCGACCTCCTGGGCCTCGCCCAGACGCCCGACCGGGATCTGCGCGATGATCTGGTTGCGGGTGTCCTCCGGTACCGCCATCACCATCTCCGTCGCGATATAGCCGGGCGACACGGTATTGACGGTGATGCCCTTGCGCGCCACTTCTTGCGCCAGCGACATGGTGAAGCCGTGCATACCGGCCTTGGTGCTCGTGTAGTTGACCTGCCCGATCTGACCCTTCTGCCCGTTGATCGAGGAGATGTTGACGATGCGCCCGAAGCCGCGCTCGATCATGCCGCCGATCACCTGCCGGGTCACGTTGAAGAGGCTGTCGAGGTTGATGCCGAGCACGGTGTCCCACTGCTCGCGGGCCATCTTGCGAAACGTCACGTCCATGGTGATCCCGGCGTTGTTGACCAGGATGTCGATGGGACCGAGGTCCTTCTCGATCGCCGCGACCATCCGGCCGCAGCCCTCGAAGTCCCGGACGTCCACGCCGTAGCCCTTGAAGTGATAGCCCTCTGCGCGCGTCTCGGAGAGCCACTGCCGGGCCTTGTCCTCGTTGCGGTAGTTGGTCGCGACCCTGGCCCCCGAGTCGGCGAGTTGCCGGCAGATCGCGGCCCCGATCCCGCTCGTGCCGCCCGTGACGAGCGCCACGCGCCCCGTGAGCTCCGTTTTCATTTCGTCGATCTCGCTCCCCACCGTTCGACCGACCGTTCCACCGCCAGCGCAATGCCCTGGCCGCCGCCGATGCAGAGCGTCGCGAGACCGCGATGGGCATCGCGGCGCTTCAACTCGTAGAGGAGGGAGACCAAGACGCGCGCCCCGGAGGCGCCGATCGGGTGGCCGAGCGCGATGGCCCCGCCGTTGACGTTGACCCGGTCGAGGTCCCAGCCGAGATCGCGGTTCACCGAGATGGCCTGGGCCGCGAAGGCCTCGTTGGCCTCGATCAGGTCGAGGTCCTGGACCTTCCAGCCCGCCTTCTCCAGGCAACGGCGCGTGGCCGGGATGGGGCCTGTGCCCATGATGGCCGGGTCCACCCCGGCGCTAGCATAGGCGGCGATGCGGCAGAGCGGCGTGAGGCCGAGGGCCTTGGCGCGCGCGGCGCTCGTGACGATTACGGCGGCCGCCCCGTCGTTGATCCCGGAGGCGTTGCCGGCCGTCACGCTGCCTTCCTTGTCGAAGGCCGGCCTGAGCTTGGCGAGGGACTCCGCCGTCGTCCCATGGCGCGGAAATTCATCGGTGTCGAAGACGATCGGGTCGCCCTTCTTCTGCGGGATCTCGATGGGAATGATCTCGTCTTTGAAGCGCCCGGCCTTCTGGGCGGCCTCGGCGCGCTCTTGGGACAGCGCCGCGAAGGCGTCCTGTTCCTCGCGGCTGATCCGATATTTCTTGACGATGTTCTCGGCAGTGATCCCCATGTGGATGTTGTTGAAGATGTCCCACAGGCCCTCGTTGATCATGGTGTCCACGAGTTTCCACTCGCCCATCTTCTGCCCGTTGCGCGAGCCCGGCAGCACGTGTGGCGCGAGGCTCATGTTCTCCTGTCCCCCGGCGACGACGATCTCGGCGTCACCGGCACGGATGGCCTGGGCAGCGAGGGCGACTGCCTTGAGGCCGCTGCCGCAGACCTTGTTGATCGTCATGCAGGGCACCGCGTGCGGCAAGCCGGCCCCAATCGCCGCCTGCCGGGCTGGGTTCATGCCGACTCCGGCGCAGAGGACCTGGCCCAGGATCACATCGTCGACGGCTTCGGCCGGGGTCCCGGTCCGCGACAAGAGGTTGGCGATGACTCTGGCGCCCAAGGTCGCGGCTGGGATCGTCGACAGGCTGCCTCCGAATGAGCCGATGGCCGTGCGGCCCGCGGCGACGATAACGACATCCGACATGGTTCGATCTCCTGTGTAGTCGCGCGTACGCTGCAATGCAATAACAGCGTAACAGAGTGCGGGCCGGGGATCCAGCGCCGGGACGGCGCGAAGATCCTCGCCCGACCTCAGAAATTGATGGGACGCCCATCGACCGCCAGCGCCGCCTCGTGGATCGCCTCGGCGAGCGTCGGATGGGCATGGACGGTGCGCGCGAGGTCCTCCGCACTGGCCTCGAAGGCCATGGCGAGGACGGCCTCGGCGATGAGCTCGGAGGCTTGGGGTGCGAAAATGTGTACGCCCAGGATGCGATCGGTCTTCGCATCGGCGAGGACCTTGACGAGGCCGGCGGCCTCACCCATGGCCCGCGCCCGCCCGCTCGCCTGGAGCGGGAAGCGGCCCCCGCGATAGACACGCCCTTCGGCCTTGAGCGCCTGTTCGCTCGGACCGACCCAGGCGATCTCGGGCCAGGTGTAGATGACCCAGGGGATGAGCCCATGGTCCACCGCCGGCGACTGACCGGCGATGCGCTCGGCCACCGCGACCCCCTCTTCGGAGGCCTTGTGCGCCAGCATGGGTCCGGCCACGACATCGCCGATGGCATAGATCCCCCCCGAAGTGGTCCGGCATTGCCCATCGACCTCGATGAACCCGCGGGCATCGAGCTTCACGCCCGCCGCCTCGGCCCCTAGACCCTCGGTATTCGGGCGCCGTCCCACGGCCACCACCAGCCGGTCCACCACGAGCCTCTCGATCTTTTCGCCTGCGCGGTAGGCGATGCGCATCTCCTGTCCCTGGCATTCGACGCCCTGTACCTCGCAACCGAGCCGGATCTGTAAGCCTTGGCGCTTGAGCTCCTTGGCGGCCGCTCGGGTGATGTCAATATCCGCGCTCGGCAGCCAGGTCTCCAGGGCCTCGAGCAGCACGACCTCCGAGCCCAGGCGCCGCCACACGCTCCCGATCTCGACTCCGATGACGCCGGCCCCGATGATCCCGAGGCGGGTGGGGACCTCGGTGAAGGCCAGCGCTCCGGTCGAGTCACAGATGCGGTCGTTATCGATGGGCACACCCGGCAGCGGGGCCGGGACGGAGCCGGTCGCGATGATGATGTGGCTTGCAGAGACGGTGAGCGGCGCGCCACCCTGCGCCGGGCCGATCTCGACGTCCCCACCGCCCAGAAGCCGCCCATGTCCCTGAAGCCAGGTGATCCCGTGCTTCTTGAAGAGCCCGGCTATCCCCTGCGTCAGCGCTCGGACCACCTGATCCTTGCGCGCCAGCATCGTGGCGAGGTCCAGGCCGAGCCCCTCGACGGTGATCCCGTGGGCCTTCGCCTCGTGGGCGATGTGGTGGAAATGGTGAGAGGAATCGAGCAGGGCCTTGGAGGGGATGCAGCCGACGTTCAAGCAGGTCCCGCCGAGCACCGGCTTGCCCGCGGGATCCCGAAAGTCCTCGGCGCAGGCAGTCTTCATCCCGAGCTGGGCGGCGCGGATGGCCGCCGTATACCCCCCCGGCCCGGCCCCGATCACGAGGCAGTCGTAGTGCTCCACAGTGTATTTAGGGAACCTCTGAATAAGTTTGGAACTTCGTCACCCCAGCGGAAGCTGGGGTCCAGAAGACGTTGACAACCCTTGGATTCCAGCTTGCGCTGGAATGACGACCTTGAGGGAATCATGTTATAACAGGTAGAGCAGCTAAGGCGTCGATATAGTTCGCGGTTCTTTCGCAGCACGTGGGACGCTGCCGCCTCACAATCGGCAGCGTCGCCACCGATTAGATGGGCGACTGCTGCTTGACCTAGTTCCTCCGCAGGAACTCGCAGCCGCAATGGCTTCGAGTTGCTCAGATTGCGCCGCGTCCAATTTCAATAGCAGTGATCATGGAACGACTATCTCACCGATCCGGAACATCACCAAGGCCGCTTTTCTGGCGCCCAACGCCTGCGGTAACCGGCGCCGGCTAGAAGCGCTACCGCGCAGCGCCGCCGCGTTTCGCCCGGCGTCCGGTTGATCGCATTGTTGGGCGTGATGAACGACTCTCGAACCACCGTTTAAGCGATTCTTGGCTTTCGCCGGAACTCCGTCCAGCCAGAAGACCTTCGATGCTGACGTCTTCGTCGATATCCTCCCAGTGAATGCCACGCCCCTTCCCAGTCAACCGCCAGTTCTTTCGTTCCTCCGGCAAGGCGTGCAATAGACGTGGGAACCACGTCAATGGCGCTGACATTGACCGGCCATCGCTGAGATGTACATTCAATGCGTCGCGGGTTACTTTGACGTCTTGCGCCAAGGGCGCGGGAACTTCACTTGCTGAAGTACTCATGCCAAGCCTCAATGAGCAGGTTCCGATGGTCGTTTACGATGCTTTGAATTCGCCGTAACTCCACCGAACTGAATCCATCGCTGTTGTGCAGGCGGATAGGTTCAAGCCAGAACTTCGCAACATTATCATCTCTCTCCACATGTACCTGAACCGGTTCGCTGTGGTCGCTGGAGTAAAAGAACATCCGGTAAGGCCCAACCCTCAGGAGGGTCGGCATCGTTCAGAGCAGTCCATGTGTTAATTATCGCTCCGCCGCCGCAGGGATGCCGGTTATCCGGCGCCCCCGGCACAGATCCCGGCGCGCGAAACTACCGCACCGGAGTCCTCGTTCATACTCGCTTCCGCAGTTAGCGAAAACACCATCATGCCAACACGATGCTCCTGGTCCGGGGATAGGGCACGATCCGCCTCCAGGCGGTTGGTTAGGCCGCGTCGGCCTCAAGTACGGCTCGCAAACACTCCCGCTCCGCCCCGGGCAAGTCCAAGACCATGAACCGCTCCGCCGGATAGAGATAATCCTCATTAATCCTCACCCGACTCGCCAATGACCCGTAGACAGCCCACTTCCGTTGCTTTCGCGTCCGGCAAAATCCGATAGACTTTGCTAACCTCTACTTCCTCGTCCGCTGAGGTCGCAGGGCAGACGGCAAAACTGATTGCTTTCTCGCTTGTAGCCATTGGCGTTAGTGAAGGCAGTCCTTGTAGGATGGGTAGAGCGGAGCGAAACCCGTTATTTTCCCCAGGCGAACAGACACCATTATTCCATCCCCATCGAATCCATGTCCTGCAAACCCTGCACCCGCCTTGTAGCGATACCTTTTCCACCAACGCCGTTGCACTCGCCGTAGGACTAACGTAGCTTTTGAGGGGTTATGTTGCCCCGCTTGGGATGGGGTCATGCGGCGTCTGCGAGTCTCTGGTTTACAACGTGCCAAAATATCGACGTTTGCTCATACTTCTGATCAAAAAAATCCTGGAAAAAGCCAACTTTGTTCAATGGCTTGGGGTACGAATATCGTTCACCATCTTCACCAATTTCCGTAACCCAATCTTTTGGCTCACGAGAGTCTACTACATCAAACAGTTCGGTTGGGTAAAGATATGGCTTTCCAGCATCGTTCAATATTCTGTAGTCATCTGCCTCTATGCCAATAACAAAGTACGGCTGATCTGCGGACAGGTCGGCGTAGCTGGAATTCCTTGTTTTAAGCGTAACAATCATTTCTCTGTAACCACCTTCAGTTTGGTTTCAAATCTACCGATACCATAATGTTCATACCAGTGGTATTCGTAAAAGAGTTCCTCCCTTCTCGAATACTGGACTGCTTTTCTTGACCCATTCTGATCGTTGACCTCCATATTGGTCAAGGAGTCTTTGAACATCGCGGATACGCTTACCTTTCGCGATTATTCGAGAGTGAGCAATCAGTTCTTTTGTAAGTTCGATTGATCCAATCCTCTGATGTGTTAGTGCACTCCGCGGTAGGGACGGGTTACCCGGCGCCCACCGGGTCGCCGGAGGCGGTCCCCCACCTCCGAGCTCAGGCGTCGATATAGCTCGCGATTCTTTCGCAGCACGTGGGACGCTGCCGCCTCAAAATCGGCAGCGTCGCCACCGATTCGATCGGCGACTGCTGCTTGCGCTAGTTCCTCCGCAGAAACTCCCATCGAAGCCGCTGCTTCGAGTTGCTCAGATTGCGCCGCGTTCAATTCGATAGCAATTATCATGGAACGATTATCTCACCGATCCGGAACATCACCAAGGGTGCTTTTCTGGCGCCCAACGACGTGGGCTAAGCCGCGCCCGGCCCCATTGGCTTGGACGAACACCTCACGATCCCGGGCGTCGGCTTGAGCCACCGGTTAAGCGAAAATGGTTTCATTGCAAGACCTGGCGCCCTGACCCCCCTGACCTCTGTTTCCCTCAGCGCGTACGAAGGATGACACACTCACCCACCGCGAACGTCCGCCATCCGTGTGCGGAGTAACTCGTTAATGTCTCTGACTAGTGCAGTTCGACCTCGGCGGCCGTGAAGCTCGATGGTAATGGCGGAGCCATCTATGAGCGCCAAGTGGATACCTTTGTGGCCAAGCCGGTCGTGAAGAATGCAGAAGACGCCGAAAAAAACCAACGGTGCGACCACCAATCCGACGATGAGATCGGGAAGGCCAATAGTCTGGCTGGGGAAAATCGCATTCTTTAGGAGCTTAAGTATGACTGCGAGTACCAGCATTCCAAGACCTGCGCCTACTTCCAGCGGACGTTCATGGCGGGCGCTGCGGCGGCTATCTGAACCCTACCGTTGCATAAATTTCGCTTGGCTGAGGATCTCAGGCGGCTTGCAGCGCGTCGAGGTAATGCAACAACTCCTCTTGGACCGCCGGATTGGCGGACATACTGAGGGTGAGCTGCCCCTGAGGCCGAATG
>JBOIDR010000007.1:0-69657 GCA_050740695.1 Gammaproteobacteria bacterium
TGATCCTCTTCGGCAGCGACCCACGTGCCTCTCACATCGCCGCCGCTCTGACATCGCGCCCTCGACCCAACCGATCGCACCCGCACTTACCACCAAAATCACGCGCTTTTACAACCCCGTCAACATCAGCTTCTATCGCTTTACCATTCCACGTCAGTGCGGCTACCGCGGGCGGGCCATTTACCTGGACCCAGATATGCTCGTGTTCGGCGACATCGCTGAGCTGTGGGGCACGGCCATGGGCGAAAACGTCGTGATGTGCACCCGCCAGAGCCACACGCCCGCAGCGTGGAAGGATCATCCCGATTTTCGTCAAGGCCCGCAGTTCAGCGTCATGCTCCTCGATTGCGCCAGACTCGATTGGGATATCGAGCACATCGTGCCGCAGCTCGACGCCGGCACGTTTAGCTACCGCCAGCTCGTGCACGAAATGTGCTTGGTTCCGGCCGCGCGCTTGAGCTCCGATCTTCCTCCAGAGTGGAATCATTTGGAAGAGTATCATCATGGAGCCACCAAGCTTTTGCATTACACCGTAGTTCCGACTCAACCTTGGCGATGTCGTGAAAACCCGTTGGGGCCCCTGTGGCGGTCATGCTACCGGGAGGCCGTGCGAACCGGCGCCGTCGACCCAGTCGCCGTCCTCGAAGGCATCGAACGCGGCTTCGTGTTGCCGGAGCTCGCCGACGATCTGGCTCCTCCGATCCGACGGCTCTGGGATCGTCACCAGTCAGAGATCCAAGCGCTCCGCGGTGAGCTCTCGAATGTACTGGAAAGCCAAAAGCAGATCACAAGGGAACGCGATTCACTCTACCAGCGCACGACCGAGTTGGCCAACAAATTAAAGGCCCTTCGCAACACTTGGTCATGGCGTCTCGGTTATGCGCTGACACGCCCAGCCGCACAATTGAAGCGCCTCGTCCACCATGTGCTCAGCTCGCAGCGATTGCGAACCGCCGCTCGGCCTCGCCACGTACCCAGCCGTCGGTATCGAGAAAATAGCTGATCGAAAACCCTGATGTACGCCATCCCTCCAAGAAAGAGGCCGCATAGTCTCCATCATCCAGCAGCAGATGATCCGGATGACAGTAACGATGGGTCAAGAATTCGAGAAGCGCCCATCGCGTGATGTTTACCGGTTGTTCGAGAAGCGTTTCCCACGAGCGATCGCCAGACAAACCGCTGAGCTGACTCCTGCCAACGGCAAGCAGCGGCTTGCCCCATAGCGCAGATTGAGCCCCGAGGCTTGAGCTTATCGTGACCGTCGCATCGACCAACGGCAGCAGATATTCGGAGCGACCCTGGCGCCAGGCTTCGGGAAGAAACAGCACGTTGTCGTGCTCGCGTTCGAAGAGTTGCTCGAAATCCAGAGAGATTTGATGAAGGGGGTGATACGACACACAGCCCACCGCGTTGGCCGGTAGGTTATCGAGCCAATGCATCATCAGGCCGGAGACCGAGAGAGATCGCCAGGCACCTTCATAGGTCAGCCAGTCGGGAGGCTGCAGCGCGAGCAAGACCACCTTCCGACCACGCCTCGATTCATGCAAGAACGCTTGTAGATGGGCGGTACTTGAAGCCGCCGTAATAGGCTGTTCGCACGTCTCGAACCAAAAGCGTTGAACCTCCCGCTGACGCTGTGCCGCCAAAGGACGGGAAGTGATCGCTCGAATCTCGGTCACGAGGAGACTTTCGGTTTGGTGGCCTAGGGGATCCAAGAAGAAATGCGGACGCGTGACCGACCGAGGCAAAGGACCCAGCTCTATAAACAACACTGGCGTCTGCAGCACCGGTCGCACATAGCGATTCTGGCTGAACGACAGCACCAGATCAGGGTAGAAAGCCTGCTTGACCTCCGTCAAGCGGTGAATCAGCGCTGCATTGCTGGGTGAATCGCTCTCGTAACGAAACAAGTCGCGGGCGTAGGCGCCCCGATCGAACTCGAAAGCGCGGAGCAGATCGGACTGTGAGGCCGAAAAAGTCGCCATATCCACGGCTGGCGTCTCGGAGGTCATGCATTCGCAAATGGAAGGGTTCGACAAGAGACCAAACTGCCAACGCGGGCGCGCTAGTTTGCAGGAGCGAACCAGCCGTACAACCCACCCCACCCAGGGCGATAACATGAGCGGATCTTCGCGAAATGCGACTGGCTCGATGTATAGAAGTACTCTCAATCAACCCCCTATTCGCCGTTCCGAAAGAGTGTAAAATCAGTGCCCGACTGCTGTGGACTCACGGAGATCCTAAGCTCCCAAAGTATCGCACGACCACTGGCGGTGGCCGCGGCGTTGAAGCGTTCGTTCCACCAGGCGGCGGGCTGAAGGGTGCAATGAGCATTTTCTCCGTTAGGAAGGCGCTTTATTGCCGGATAGCTTGCGACCGCCGCGTAGGCAGCTTTCTTCGCGCGACCGACCAGCTCGGCTAGAATCCAATCGAGGTCTTCCTCTGGGCAGTGTTCGAGCACGTCGGTGCAGACTACCACGTCGAACTCTCCTGGTGGCAGTGTCCAGTGCCCGGGATAGGCTGGGTCGTAGAGACAGAGCTTGTGAATGCCGAAATACGAGCGCAGATCGGCAAAGTGCTCTCCGTCGAGAATGAAGGGCGTCTGTTTATACTGATCGCCCTTCCCACAGCCGAAGTCTAGGAGCGATCGACCTGCCACCCGCTCGATCAGTGACTTGATGAACGCCGCGTGTGGAAGAAGACTCAACCCGCCAAAGGTCTTGTCCGCAGGCAGCTTAAGATGGGGCTCGCCGAAGGCATGCATGGCGACGTACTGTGCCAAGAGTTCCTGATAGCGAGGACTTGGGCGCTTGCGGTCATAGTTCATACAGCAAGTCCTCAATAGATGATCGCTTACTTGACCACGACTTGACCACTGGTCCGAATTCTGCGGCCTACCATAACATGGCCCGGTGCCGGGCTGCGGTGTGACAACCCGTTGCTGTTCGAGAAACTGATCGTCTACGACTCGAACCACTGGGATACCGGCCCATCCTGCTCGGTCTTCAGCTCACTGAATCGCGCCCGTGAAGGGCCTCGATGCGGCGATGGCGTCCCGGATCGCCAGGGTCAGCTGTTCTACAAGCCGCCCCTGCCGTCGCTCGAAATAGTCGGCGGCGGCGTGTAGCCCGGCGGAGCGCGCGTAGCGCACCCGCGCCGGGTCATGACCCCCACCGAGTCGAGACTCCTGGGGCCCTGGGGTCCACGCCCTCAGGTTCGGGCCGGAGCGGCCTGGCGGCTCCCTCCGTTCCCCCTGTCCTCCCGCGGCCGGTCGACCAGCTCCACGAAGGCCATGGGCGCCCGATCCCCCGGGCGAAAGCCACATTTCAAGATCCGCAGATAGCCGCCCGGCCGCTCCCGGTAGCGGGGTCCGAGCTCGCGAAACAGCTTGGCCACCACCTCCTGATCGCGCAGCCGCGCGAAGGCCAGCCGGCGCTTCGCGACGCTGTCCTGTTTCGCGAGCGTGATCAAGGGCTCGGCGGTCCGCCGCAGCTCTTTGGCCTTGGGCAGGGTGGTCTTGATCGCCTCGTACCGAAACAGCGACACCGCCATGCTCTGCAGGGTCGCCTTGCGATGACTGCTGTCGCGGCTGAGCTGCCGCCCGCTATTCAGGTGGCGCATGGAGGATCCCCCAACCTACGCCTGGGCCTGCTGCTCATGCCGGTGTAGCCCCGGCGGCGGCCAGTTGGTGAGCCGCATCCCCAGCGAGAGACCGCGTGTGGCCAGAACGCCTTTGATCTCCGTCAGCGATTTCTTGCCGAGGTTGGGGGTCCTCATGAGCTCCACCTCGGTGCGCTGGATCAGGTCCCCGACAAAATAGATGTTCTCGGCCTTTAGACAATTGGCGGAACGCACGGTGAGCTCCAGATCGTCGATGGAACGCAACAGGATGGGATCGAGGTCCAGCTCTCGCGCCGTGACCTGTACAGGCTCGGCCCCGGCCAGGTCCAGGAATACCGCGAGCTGTGCTTGCAAGATATAAGCGGCATCCCGGATGGCCTTCTGCGGGTCGATGGCGCCATTGGTCTCGACCTCCATGATGAGCTTGTCGAGGTCCGTGCGCTGTTCCACACGCGCATTCTGGACCTCGTAGGCCACGCGCCGGACCGGGCTGAACGAGGCGTCCAATCTCAAACGGCCGATGGTACGTTCCTGTTCTTCCTCGCCGACGCTGGCGCCGATCGTGGCCGGGGCGTAGCCACGGCTGCGCGTCAGCTTGAGAGTCATGTGCAGCTCACCGGACTCGACCAAGGTCGCGATGTGGTGGCCTGGATTGAGGATCTCGACGTCGTGGTCGAGGATCACGTCACCCGCCAGGATGGCGCCCTTGCCTTTCTTGTTGAGGGTCAGGACGGCCTCGTCTTTCGCGTGCATGCGTATGGCGAGGCCCTTGAGGTTCAACAGGATATCCGTGACGTCCTCCTGCACTCCGGGGATGGTCGTGTATTCGTGCAGGACGTTTTCGATCGTGACCTCGGTCACCGCGCAGCCCGGTAGGGAAGACAACAGGACCCGGCGCAGGGCGTTTCCCAGGGTATGGCCGAAACCGCGGTCCAGGGGCTCGAGGGTGATGCGGGCGCACCTAGGTCCGAGGCTCTGCACCTCGATCTGATGCGGGCTCAATAAATTCGTTGGGTTCGCCAACATTGCGATCCTCCGCTCGGCTACTTGGAATACAGGGCCACGACGAGGGACTCGTTGATATCCGGGGGCAGATCGCCGCGCTCGGGTACGTATTTCAAGACCCCTTGCATCTTCTTGGCGTCCACCTCGACCCAATCCGGAAACCCGTACTGCTCGGCGACCGTCAAGGCGTCCTGTATCCGGACCTGCTTCTGGCTCTTCTGGCGAACGGCCACGATGTCGTTGGCGCAGACCTGATAGGAGGGGATGCTCACCACCTTGCCGTTGACGGTGATCCCCTTATGCCCGACCAGTTGCCGGGCCTCGGCGCGCGTGCACCCGAAGCCCATGCGATAGGTGATGTTGTCGAGGCGCGATTCCAGGATCTTGAGCAGGTTTTCCCCGGTCGCGCCCTTGCGCCGTGCCGCCTGCTCGTAATAGCGGCGAAACTGTCGTTCCAGGACGCCATAGGTGAAACGGAGCTTCTGCTTTTCACGTAGTTGCAACGCGTAGTCCGACACCCGGCGCTGGCGGCTCTCTCCGTGCTGCCCGGGCGCCTTTTCCCAGTGGCATTTGGACTCCAGGGGACGCGCCCGGCTCTTCAAGAAGAGATCGACGCCGTGGCGGCGGCTCTGCTTGCATTTCGGTCCGGTATACTTGGCCATGATGGTCCTGCCTAGACGCGGCGCCGTTTCGGCGGACGGCAGCCATTGTGGGGGATGGGAGTCGCGTCGGTGATGTTCGTCACCTTGAATCCCGACCCGTTGAGGGCCCGCACCGCCGATTCCCTTCCCGGACCGGGGCCCTTGACGAACACATCGAGGCTCTGGATCCCGAACTCCTGCACGGCCGCCGTGACCTTCTCGGCCGCTACCTGGGCCGCGAACGGCGTGCTCTTGCGCGAGCCACGAAAGCCGCTCGCCCCGGCCGTCGCCCAGGCCAGCGTGTTTCCCTGCTTGTCGGTGATCGTGATGATGGTGTTGTTGAAGGAGGCGTGGATGTGGGCAACCGCATCGACGACCGTTTTTTTGACCCGCTTGTGGGGGCGTTTGGACTTGTTGGCCATGAATAAGTACTCTCTACTTACGGACCATGCGGCGCGGACCCTTGCGCGTCCGGGCGTTGGTGCGCGTGCGCTGGCCGCGCACCGGCAGGCCGCGCCGGTGCCGGATCCCGCGGCAACAACCGAGGTCCATCAAGCGCTTGATGTTCATCGACACCTCGCGCCGCAGATCGCCCTCCACCGGGTACTTGCCGACTTCGCTGCGCAGGGCATCGAGCTGCCCCTCGGTGAGGTCCTTGATCTTGGTCTTTGGCGTTATCCCGGCCGCACCGCAGATCTTGAGCGCCCGATTGCGGCCGATCCCGTAGATGTGGGTCAGCGCGATCGCCGTATGTTTTTGGATGGGGATGTTGACCCCCGCTACGCGCGCCATATTCGTCGTTCCTCGCGAACCTGAACGGTAAAAGGTTTACAGTCTAGCCAGACGTGGAAATTACGGGCACCTCTCCAAAGCCCCTGTCCCCTCCGGGACAGGGCCTGTCTTTTTCTCCCTCTCCCTCCGGGCCCCGGAGGGAGAGGGTTGCCGTGAAAGTACAAACTTTCATCCCTCGGGGTGTCGATGCCCACGACATGACTGTTGGAGTGAGGGGATCAAAGTCATACCGCGTCAGCCCTGGCGCTGCTTGTGGCGCGCTTCGCGGCAGATCACGCGCACGACCCGCTTTCTGCGCACGATCTTGCAGTGGCGGCAGATCTTCTTGACCGATGTTCGAACCTTCATCGCACGCCTCCTTCGACACGTAGCTAACGCCGGCCATAGCCCTTGAGGTTGGCCTTCTTGAGCAGACCCTCGTACTGATGGGACATGAGATGGGCCTGCACCTGGGCCATGAAGTCCATCACCACCACCACGATGATCAGCAAGGAGGTGCCGCCAAAATAGAACGGCACGTTGAACTTCAAGATCAGAAACTCGGGCAGCATACACACCGAAGTGATATAAATGGCCCCGGCCAAGGTCAACCGCGTCATGACTCCGTCGATGTATTTGGCCGTCTGGTCTCCCGGCCGGATCCCCGGCACGAAGGCCCCGGATTTCTTTAGGTTGTCCGCGGTCTCCTTGGGATTGAACACGATCGCCGTGTAGAAAAAACAGAAGAACACGATCCCCCCCGCATACAACATCACATAGAGCGGTTGGCCCGGCGACAGCGTACTGGCGAGGTCCGACAGCCAGCCCATCCCCTGGCCGCTACCGAACCAACTGCCGATGGTGCTCGGAAACAGGATCAGGCTGGAGGCGAAGATCGGCGGGATCACCCCGGACATGTTGAGCTTGAGCGGCAGGTGACTGGTCTGTCCCGCGTACATCTTGCGACCGATCTGACGCTTGGCATAGTTCACGGTGATCCGGCGCTGGCCCTTTTCCACGAAGATCACCAGCGCGGTCACGGCGATCACCAGGAGGAACAACGCGATCAAGGTCATGACATGGAGCTCGCCCGTGCGCGCCAGCTCCAGCGATCCGCCCACCGCCGAGGGGAGGCCCGCAACGATCCCGGCGAAGATGATCATCGAGATCCCGTTACCCACACCGCGCTCGGTGATCTGCTCGCCCAGCCACATGAGGAACAGGGTACCGGTCACGAGCGTCGTGACGGCCGTGATGCGAAACGGGATGCCCGGGTTGATCACCAGCGCCTGCGCGGCAGCCTGCTGTCCCTCGAGTGCGATGGCCACGCCCAAAGCCTGGAAGGTGGCGAGCCCTACGGTGCCATAGCGGGTGTATTGGGTGATCTTCCTGCGACCGGACTCGCCTTCCTTGCGCAACTGCTCGAGCGCCGGATACACCATGCTCAGGAGCTGCATGATGATCGATGCCGAGATGTACGGCATGATCCCGAGCGCCACCACCGAAAACCGTTCCAGCGCCCCACCGGAGAACATGTTGAACATATCCAGGATGGTGCCGCGCTGCTGATCGAAGAGCTGGGCCAAGGCGATTGGATTGATCCCCGGCACCGGGATATGGGTGCTGATCCGAAACACCACGAGCGCCCCGAGCAGGAAAAAGAGCCGCTGCCGCAACTCCGTGAGGTTGCCGAGCCCCGCCAGCGACGAGGCCATGCCGGACCGCGCTATCGCCATCGCCTCAATCCTTTATGGTGCCGCCCGCGGCCAGGATGGCGGCACGCGCGCCGCGGGTGAGCAGTAGGCCCTTGACGTTCATCGGACTTTTCAGGTCGCCTCTTGTTTTTTTATTGTATTGCACGATCACCTTGACCGTGCGGGCGCGCCGGTGGACGAGCCCGGCCTTCTTCAAGGCGTCCAGATCGATGATGTCGGCGTGCAGGCGCGCGAGATCCCAGAGGCGTACTTCATCGGCGAACCGGGCGCTCCGCGAACGAAAGCCGAACTTGGGCAGACGCCGCTGCAGCGGCATCTGTCCGCCCTCGAAGCCCACCTTGTGATAACCTCCGGCACGAGCATACTGACCCTTGTGGCCGCGTCCGCAGGTTTTTCCCAGGCCCGAGCCGATGCCACGGCCGAGACGCTTACGCGCCGTCTTGGCACCCGCGGCCGGTTTTAGGGTATTTAGTCGCATGTCAGACCTCCTCGATCTCCAGCAGGTAGGCCACCCGCCGTATCATGCCGCGGATCTCCGGTGTGTCGAGGACCACCCGACTATGGCCGATGCGACAGAGCCCAAGCCCGCTGACACAGGCCTTGTGGGCACGAAGACGCCCAATGGTGCTCCGCTGGAGCGTGATACGCAGCCGCCCGGGCACGGATGGATCACGGTGCTCGCTCATACGATCTCTTCCACCGACTTGCCGCGCTTCGCGGCATACCAGCGGGGGTCCCTGAGATCGCTCAAACCCTGCACGGTGGCCCGCACCACGTTGACCTTGTTGGTGGTACCGATGCACTTCCCCACCACATCCTTTACCCCCGCAACCTCAAATACCGCGCGCATCGCGCCACCGGCGATGATGCCGGTGCCTTCCGAGGCCGGCTGAAAATAGACCTTGGCGGCGCCATACCGGACCGTAACCGCATGCTGAACGGTGGTGTTGTTCAAGGCGATGCGACGCATATTGGCGCGCGCCTTCTCCATGGCTTTCTGGATCGCCACCGGCACCTCACGCGCCTTGCCGCGCCCGAAACCCACTCTTCCGGCTCCGTCACCCACGACCGTCAGTGCCGCGAAGCCGAAGATCCGTCCGCCCTTGACGACCTTGGCCACCCGCGCCACATGCACCAGCTTTTCCAGTAGCCCGTCGCCGGGATCGGATGGGTTTTGTCCCGCCATGATGGCTCTCGCCTAGACCTGTAAGCCGTGCTCGCGCGCGGCATCCGCGAGCGCCTTGACTCGGCCGTGATACTTGAAACCCGCTCGATCGAATGCCGCCCGCTCCACACCCTTGGCCCGGGCCCGCTCGGCCACGGCCTTGCCGACGATCTCTGCCGCCGCGATGTTGCCGCCGAATGGGATGGCCTCGCGCAGGGTCTTGTCGAGCGTCGATGCGCTCGCCACCACCTCGGCCCCATTGGGTGCAATGAGCTGCGCATAGATATGCCGCGGCGTGCGGTAGACGCACAGGCGATGGACCACGAGCTCTTTGATCTTGGCGCGCGCCCGCCGTGCCCGGCGCAAACGGCTGGTTTTCTTATCCATAGCGCCCCTCAGAGTTTGTGAAAAAATCGTCGCGAGCGAAGGGAGGTCGCGTTCCGCCGGAGCGCAGGAACCGGAGTGTATATTGAAATACATGAGGATTCCGATCACCGCCGGAACGCGAGATCCCGAGCGCAGTAGATTTTTTCACAAACTCTCAGGCCTTCTTCGCTTCTTTGCGGACGATCACTTCGTCCGAGTACTTGATCCCTTTGCCCTTGTAGGGCTCCGGGGGACGGAAGGCGCGAATATTGGCCGCGACCTGCCCGACCTGCTGTTTATCGTTGCCCTCCACCAGGACCTCTGTCACGCTCGGGGTTTTAATCGTGATGCCCTCGGGTATCTCGAGCTTGATGGGATGAGAATATCCCAGGGTCAGATTGAGGGTCTTGCCCTGCACCTGTGCGCGGTAGCCGACGCCATTGATCTCGAGCTTTTTCTTGAAACCGCTGGATACGCCGAGGATCATATTGGCCAGCAAGGCCCGATAGGTCCCGGCCATCATGTTGGCGGCCTTGGACTCGGACCGAGGCGCTATCGTTAAAGCGCCGTCGCCCAGGGTCACGCCCACGAGCGGCGACACAGACCTCGACATCGTGCCTCGTTTCCCTTTGATGACCACCGACTCGGCACCGATCTCGGCGGCGACGCCGGAGGGCAGAGGGATGGGATTCTTCGCAACCCTGGACATGATGGGCCTCTCTAATGATGGACATCAGGCGATGTAGCAGAGGATCTCCCCGCCCAGGCCCTGGCGGCGCGCCTCACGATCGCTCAGGACCCCGCGCGAGGTGCTGACGATCGTAACGCCCAAGCCCCCGCGCACCTTGGGGATCGCATCCTTGGCGCGGTACACGCGCAGCCCGGGACGGCTCACGCGGCGAAGGTCCTCGATCACGGGTCTGCCCTCGAAGTACTTGAGCGTGATGGTCAGTGTTCTCAATGCGTCGTTCGCTTCGCTGCGGAAATCCTCGATATAGCCTTCGCGTTTCAGCACCTCCGCGATCGCCACCCGCTGCTTCGATTCGGGCATCGACACCTCGGCCTTGCGGGCCGCCTGAGCGTTACGAACGCGGGTCAGCATATCGGCGATGGGGTCTTGCATGGTCATGGGAGCATCCTACCTGGTCCACTCGGGCCGTCACCAGCTCGCCTTGACGAGCCCCGGGACATCGCCGTTCATGGCCGCCGCGCGCAGCTTGTTGCGAGACAGCCCGAACTTGCGATAAAACCCGTGCGGGCGCCCGGTGAGCCGACAGCGGTTGTGGAGGCGCACCGGGCTCGCGTCGCGCGGCATTTTCTGGATCTTGATCTGAGCCGCCTGGCGTTCCTCGAAACCGAGCGACTTGTCGTTGGCCTCTGCGAACAACTGGGCGCGCCGGGCGGCGAAGCGCTTCACCGTGCGCAGGCGCCGCCGCTCGCGATGGATCACCGAGGTCTTGGCCATGATGCTCTCTCCTCGCCCCTCAGGCCCGCAGGGGAAAATTGAACGCCATGAGGAGGGCGCGTCCCTCCTCGTCGTTGCGCGCGGTGGTGGTGATACAGACATCGAGACCGCGGATCACATCGATCTTATCGTAATCGATCTCCGGGAAGATGATCTGCTCCTTGACGCCGAAGCTGTAGTTGCCGCGGCCATCGAACCCACGCGCCGGCAGCCCTCGGAAATCACGGATCCGGGGGACCGCGATGTGGATCAGGCGTTCGAGGAACTCGTACATGCGTTCGCGCCGCAACGTCACCATACAGCCGATGGGCCAGCCGTCCCGGATCTTGAAATTCGCGATCGACTTGCGGGCCTTGGTCACGACCGGCTTCTGGCCCGCGATCCGCTGCAGATCGTCGACCGCGTGCTCGATCACCTTCTTGTCGGCGACGGCCTCGCCGACCCCCATGTTCAACGTGATCTTGCTGACGCGCGGCACCGCCATGCGGCTCCGATAACCGAACCTACGGGTAAGGTCCTCGACCACCGTATCGTGATAGTGTTCGCGCAATTTATTGGCCTTGCCCGGCCCGGGCATCGCGCGCCCTGTGTTATAAACGTCCTCAGACATCTACGACCTCGCCCGTCGACTTGAAGTAGCGGACCCTGCGGCCGTCCTCGAGAGAACGGATCCCGACCCGATCCGGCTGCTTGGTTTGGGGGTTGTATAGGGCCACGTTCGAGATATGCACGGGCGCTTCCTTCTGGATGATCCCGCCGGCTGTCCCGGCCCTCGGGTTGCCGCGCGTGTGCCGCTTGACGGTGTTCGCGTTCTCGACCACCACCCGATCGGCACCGATCAAGCGCAATACGGCACCGCGATGGCCCTTGGATCGGCCCGTCGTCACCACCACCTGATCACCCTTCTTGATCTTTCGCATCGCCGCCTAGACCTCACAACACCTCGGGTGCGAGCGAGATGATCCGCATGAACCGCTCGCTGCGGAGCTCGCGCGTAACGGGCCCGAAAATGCGCGTCCCGATGGGCTGTACCTGCTTATCCAGCAACACCGCGGCATTGCCGTCGAAGCGCACCAACGAGCCATCCGGCCGTCGTACCCCCTTTCGGGTCCTCACCACCACGGCATCGTAGACCTCGCCTTTCTTGACCTTACCACGCGGGATGGCCTCCTTGACTGCGACCTTAATGACATCACCGATCCCGGCATAGCGACGATGTGATCCCCCCAGCACCTTGATACACATGAGCCGCCGGGCGCCGCTGTTATCGGCGGCATCGAGCGAAGACTGCATCTGGATCATCGGATCTCCCAAAAAAATCCCATCAGACCTGCGCGGCGCGCACGAGGACTCGATTGAGGCGCCAGCTCTTGCGCTTGGACAACGGCCGGCACTCCTCGATGGCCACCAGATCGCCCGGCGAACACTCGTTGCGTTCATCATGCGCGAGCAGCTTCGTGGTCCGCCGTATGTATTTCTTGTAAAGGGCGTGCAGCACCCGCCGCTCGACCGCGACCGCGATGGTCTTCTCCATCTTGTTGCTCACCACCTGGCCGACCAGGGTCCGGATCGCCTTCGCCTCTCTGCCCATCACCGAGCCCCGCCGAGACTGGCAGCCCCGGGTTGATGCAATTTGCGTTCGTTCAAAATCGTCTTCACTCGCGCGATATCCCGCTTGACGCCCCTGAGACGGTGCGGCTTGACCGCCTGCCCCGACCCCTTCTGCATGCGCAGGTTGAAGTGCTCCCTGGCGAGCTCCAGCAAGAGCTTATCGAGGTCGTCCCGGGACTTGCCCCTGAGCTCACGGGCCGCGCTCATAACAGCGTACGACTCGCGAGCGCGGTACCCACCGGGAGCTTGGCGCCCGCCAGGCGAAACGCCTCGCCGGCGATCTCGGCCGATACCCCTTCCATCTCGTAGAGGATGCGTCCCGGCTGCACCAAGGCGACCCAGTACTCGACATTGCCCTTGCCTTTGCCCTGCCGCACCTCCAGGGGCTTTTGCGTGATGGGCTTGTCCGGAAAAACGCGGATCCAAAGCTTTCCGCCGCGCTTCACGTAACGCGACATGGCGCGCCGTGCCGCCTCGATCTGGCGGGCCGTCAGGCGCCCCCGGGTCGTGGCCCGGAGCCCATACTCGCCGAAGCTGACCCGGTTGCCCACGCCGGCGAGCCCGCGATTGCGACCCTTCTGTTGCTTACGGTACTTGGTCTGCTTGGGTTGCAGCATGACGGTGTTCAATCCTCTATACTTGGCCTCTACTTGGCGACGACGGCATCGGCCTGCCGTGTCTCGGTCGCCTCGCCCCGGCCCAGGACCTCGCCCTTGAAGATCCACACCTTGACCCCGATGACCCCGTAGGTGGTCTTGGCCTCGGCGAAGCCGTAGTCGATATCCGCGCGCAGGGTGTGCAGCGGGACACGCCCCTCCCGATACCACTCGGAACGCGCGATCTCCGCGCCGTTCAAACGACCGGCGACATTGACCCTGATCCCTTGCGCACCCAGGCGCATGGCGTTGGTCACCGCCCGCCTCATCGCGCGGCGGAACATGATACGCCGTTCGAGCTGATTGGCCACGCTTTCCGCCACCAGATAGGAGTCGAGCTCCGGTTTTCGGATCTCCTCTACGGTGATCTGAACCGGGACACCCATCATGCGCGATACCTCGCGGCGCAAAGCTTCGATGTCCTCGCCCTTCTTGCCGATGACGATCCCCGGTCGGGCCGTGTGAACGATGATGCGGGCATTGTTGGCCGGCCGGTCGATCTGGATCGCGCTCACCGAAGCGCTCCGCAGTCTCTGCCTCAGAAACTCACGGACCGCCAGATCGGTGTTGAGATAGTCGGCGTACTTCTTCGAATCCGCGTACCAGCGGGACGACCAATCGCGGATCACGCCCAGACGAAATCCGGTGGGATGTATCTTTTGACCCATGCGTATCTGCCTATAGCGTGTCTATTCAGCCACCTGAATGGTGATATGGCTCGTGCGTTTCACGATCCGATTGGTGCGGCCACGGGCACGGGCCGATACTCGCTTGAGCGAGGCCGCCGGATCGATGGTGATCGACCTAACCTTGAGCTCGTCGATGTCGGCACCATCGTTGTGCTCTGCGTTGGCAATGGCCGAATTCAGGACCTTCTTGATGATCCCGGCCGCCTTCTTATTGCTGAAGGTCAGGACGCCGAGGGCCCGATCGACCGGCAGCCCCCTCACCAGATCGGCAACGAGACGGGCCTTCTGGGGGGATATCCTCACGTTACGCATCTTCGCGGACGTCGACATACGAGGCTCTTATCTCCCCTCGGCCTAGGCGCTCTTGGCCTTGCGATCGCCCACGTGGCCCCGAAAAGTACGCGTCACCGCGAACTCCCCGAGCTTGTGGCCGACCATGTTTTCCGTGACGTAGATCGGTACATGCTGGCGGCCATTGTGTACGGCGATGGTCAGTCCCACCATATCGGGGATCACCACGGACCGTCGCGACCAGGTCTTGATCGGCCGTTTGTCGTTATTGGTCCGCGCCTTCTCCACTTTGTCCAGGAGGTGATGGTCCACGAACGGTCCCTTATGCAATGAGCGAGGCACTCTGACCCCCGACTAAGCAAGCTTGTTTCGCCGACGGACGATCATGTTAGTGGTGCGTTTGTTCTTGCGCGTCTTGTGTCCCTTGGTGGGCTGTCCCCAGGGACTCACCGGGTGGCGTCCACCCGAGCTCTTGCCTTCACCACCGCCGTGGGGGTGATCGACCGGGTTCATGGCGACGCCGCGCACCGTGGGCCGCACCCCGCGCCAGCGTTTGGCGCCGGCCTTCCCGAGTGCGCGCAGGGAATGCTCCGCGTTCCCAACCTCACCGATCGTCGCCCGGCACTCCAATAGCACCTTGCGCATCTCCCCCGAGCGCAGCCTCAAGGTCGCGTGCGCGCCTTCCCGCGCGATCAACTGCACGGAGCCCCCCGCGCTGCGCCCGAGCTGCGCGCCCCGCCCCGGCTGCATCTCAACGCAGTGGACGGTGGTGCCTACCGGGACATTGCGCAGCGGCAGGGTGTTGCCGGGTTGGATCGGGGCGTCCGTCCCCGAACACAGCGTCACACCCGCCTCTACACCCTTGGGCGCGACGATGTACCGCCGCTCTCCGTCGGCGTACAGTAGCAACGCGATGTGCGCCGACCGATTCGGGTCATATTCGAGGCGCTCGACCCTGGCGGGGATGCCGTCCTTGCGCCGCTTGAAATCGATCCGCCGATAGAGCTTGCGATGACCGCCCCCGCGGTGCCGAACGGTGATCCGACCTTGGTTATTGCGACCGCTCGCGTTGCCTTTTTTTTCCGTGAGCGGCCGGTACGGGTCGCCTTTGTGCAGGCCCGGCGTCACGACTTTCACCAGTCCGCGGCGGCCGGGGGAGGTCGGTTTCACCTTGATCAGCGCCATGTCCGCTTACTCGCGCCCCATGAAATCGATGTCGTAGCCCGGCTGCAAGCAGACATACGCCTTCCTGAGCCCCGAGCGCCGGCCACGCTGGCGCCGAAAGCTCTTCTGTTTGCCTTTGATATTGCAGACGCGGACGTGCTCGACCTGGACCCCGAACATGAGCTCGACCGCCTGCTTGATCTCGGGCTTGGTCGCGTCCTTCACCACGCGAAAAACGAACTGTTTCTTTGGCCGCTCGCCGAGCTGGGTGGCCTTCTCCGATACCCTGGGCTCGACCAGGACCCGATGGAGGCGCTCGGTATTCATGTCAGTCTCGCCTCCAAGGTCCTAAGCGCCTGCTCCGTGATCAATACGGACTCATGGCCGACCAGGCTCACCGGATCCACGGCCCCCGCCAGACAAATATCCACCGCAAAGAGGTTGCGGGACGCCAGATGTAGGTTGGCCTCGAAGGACTCGGTGACGATCAGAACCTTTGCGAGGCCCAACGCCGAGAGGCGCACCACCAAGCCCTTGGTCCTCGGCTCGGACACGGCAAGCGCATCGACCACCGTGAGCCGCCCTTGCCGGCAGAGCTCCGAAAGTATCGAGCGCATGGCCCCACCGTACATCTTGCGGTTCACCTTTTGCGCGTAGTTCCGCGGCCGCGCGGCAAACGTGACCCCTCCGCTGCGCCACAAGGGGCCGCGGGTGGTACCGGCGCGCGCCCGCCCGGTGCTCTTCTGCCGCCACGGCTTGGCGCCGCCGCCACGCACGTCGGCGCGGGTCTTCTGGGCCTTGGTCCCGGCGCGCCCGCCCGCGAGATAGGCGGTCACGACCTGGTGCACGAGGGGCTCGTTGTAAGGAGCGGCGAACACGGCGTCGGACACGGACATGCTCCCTGCCTCGGCCCCGGAGTCGCCGCTACGCAGCGCTATCTGCATCTCACTCCCCCGTGCTACGAGCTTGGTGCCGAACATTGGGCCGTATGATCAGATCGGCGCCTTTTCCGCCGGGCACCGCGCCCCTGATCAACAATAGGTTGCGTTCAATGTCGATGCGCACGACCTCGAGGTTCTGTGCCGTGCGCCGTACGTTTCCGAGATGCCCGGCCATACGCTTGCCCTTGAATACCCGGCCCGGCGTCTGGCGCTGCCCGGTCGATCCCGGCGTACGGTGCGACAGCGAATTGCCGTGCGTGGCATCGCCCGAGCTGAAGTGGTGGCGCTTGATGGTGCCCGCGAACCCCTTACCGAGGGTCCTCCCGGCGACATCGACCCTCTGTCCGACCCGAAACAGATCGACTGTCACGACCGCCCCGGGGACCAGCGACTCACCCTCCCCGTCTCCCAGGCGGAACTCCCAGAAACCCGTCCCCGTCTCCACACTAGCGCCCTTCAGGATCCCCGTCGAAGGCTTGTCGATGCGACCCCGGTTCTGCCGGCCGGTCGTCACCTGAACGGCCCGATAGCCGTCGCGAGTACCGGTCTTGACCTGCGTGACGTGATTGGGCAGGACTTCGATGACCGTCACCGGCACCGTCGCGCCCGCCTCGGTGAAAAGGCGGGTCATCCCACACTTGCGCCCTACGAGTCCCAAGGCCATGGTATTTCTTTTAAAAGAAGTTGAAAATTAAAATTCAACTCAACCGGATCTGCACTTCGACCCCGGCGGCGAGGTCCAGCTTCATGAGGGCATCGACGGTCTTATCCGTCGGATTGACGATGTCCAGGAGCCGTTTATGGGTACGGATCTCATACTGATCCCGCGCGTCCTTGTCGGCGTGCGGGGAGACCAGGACCGTGAAGCGTTCTTTTCTCACGGGCAGCGGAATGGGGCCCTTGACCTGGGCGCCGGTGCGCCGCGCGGTATCGACGATCTCGCGCGTCGATCGGTCGATCAATCGGTGATCGAAGGCCTTGAGCCGAATGCGAATGATCTGGTCAGCCATGGGCGCGCCTTATCTTTCTGTAGGTTTCATCACCATGCGGCCGGCATCCCGTCACTCGATCACCTTGGCGACGACCCCGGCCCCGACCGTCCGGCCGCCTTCCCGGATCGCGAACCGTAACCCCTCCTCCATCGCGATCGGCGCAATCAACTTCACCGTGATCTTCACGTTGTCTCCCGGCATCACCATCTCGACACCCTGAGGCAGATCCACCGCCCCCGTCACGTCCGTGGTCCGAAAATAAAACTGCGGCCGGTAATTGGCGAAGAACGGCGTGTGACGACCCCCCTCCTCCTTCGACAACACGTACACCTCGGCCTCGAAGTGCGTGTGCGGCGTCAAACTCCCGGGCTTGCACAACACCTGACCACGCTCCACGTCCTCCCGCTTGGTGCCCCGCAAGAGGACCCCGATGTTGTCCCCCGCCCGACCCTCGTCCAACAACTTCCGAAACATCTCGACCCCCGTGCAGACGGTCTTCTGGGTGTCCTTGATCCCGACGATCGCCACCTCCTCCCCGACCTTCACCTTGCCGCGCTCCACCCTACCCGTCACCACCGTCCCACGACCCGAGATCGAAAACACGTCCTCGATGGGCATCAGGAACGGCTTGTCCACTTCACGCTCCGGCACCGGAATGTACTCGTCCATGGCCGCGATCAAACGCTCGATCGAGGGCACCCCGAGCTCCGATCCGTCCCCCTCCAAGGCCTTCAACGCGCTCCCCACCACCACCGGCGTCTTCTCCCCAGGGAACTTGTAACTGTCCAGCAACTCCCTCACCTCCATCTCCACCAACTCCAACAACTCCGCATCGTCCACCATGTCGGCCTTGTTCATGTACACGACCATGTACGGGACCCCCACCTGACGCGCCAAGAGGATGTGCTCGCGGGTCTGCGGCATCGGACCGTCCGCCGCCGATACCACCAGGATCGCCCCGTCCATCTGCGCCGCCCCCGTGATCATGTTCTTCACATAGTCCGCATGACCCGGACAGTCCACGTGCGCATAGTGCCGCGCAACACTCTGGTACTCGACGTGTGCCGTCGCTATGGTGATCCCGCGCGCTTTCTCCTCCGGTGCGTTGTCGATCTGATCGTAGGACCTGAACTCACCCCCGAACTTCTTCGACATCGCCAGGGTCATCGCCGCCGTCAAGGTCGTCTTCCCATGATCCACATGACCGATGGTCCCGACATTCACATGCGGCTTGGTCCGCTCGAATCTGCTCTTGGCCACGATGCACCTCGTGCTAATTATCTAGATTATTTTCGACTCAGGGCCTGTTCTGTTTGATCACTGCTTCGGCGATGCCAGCCGGCGCTTCCGAATACCGGCCGAACTCCATGGTATAGGTGGCCCGCCCCTGCGTCGCGGAGCGAAGATCGGTGGCATACCCGAACATCTCCGCGAGCGGCACCTCGGCACGGATGATGCGCCCGGCGGGCGAGCCCTCCGTGCCGTGCAATACCCCACGGCGGCGATTGAGGTCTCCGCTCACGCTCCCGAGATAGTCCTCCGGGGTCACCACCTCGACTTTCATCACGGGCTCCAAGAGCACCGGCTTGCCGCGCGCGGCACCGTCCTTGAAGGCCATCGAGCCCGCGATCTTGAACGCGATCTCGTTCGAGTCGACCTCGTGGAACGAGCCGTCGTAGACGGCCACCCGCACATCCACGACCGGATAGCCCGCGAGCACGCCATTGCCGAGCTGCTCCCGCACCCCCTTCTCGATAGCGGGGATATATTCCCTGGGGATCACCCCACCCACGATGTCGTTCACGAACTCGAATCCCGCCCCGGCCTCCATGGGCTCGACTCTTAGGATCACGTGACCGTATTGCCCGCGCCCGCCGGACTGCCTGACGAAGCGGCCTTCGGCCTTTTCCACCACCTTGCGGATGGTCTCGCGGTACGCCACCTGGGGTCGACCGACATTCGCCTCGACCTTGAATTCGCGCCGCATCCGCTCGACGATGATCTCTAGGTGGAGCTCCCCCATCCCGGAGATGATTGTCTGGCCGGACTCCAGATCGGAGGCGACGCGGAACGAGGGGTCTTCGGTCGCGAGCCTCGAGAGCGCGAGCCCCATCTTCTCCTGATCGGCCTTGGTCTTGGGCTCCACGGCGACGGCGATCACGGGCTCGGGGAACTCCATGCGCTCGAGGGTGATGCGACCATTGGGGGTGCACAGCGTATCACCCGTGGTGACATCCTTGAGCCCCACCGCGGCCGCGATATCGCCGGCGCGCACCTCCTTTATCTCCTCGCGCGAATTGGCGTGCATCTGCAACAGACGCCCGATGCGTTCCTTCTTGCTCTTGACCGGGTTGAACACCGTATCGCCGCTCTGCAGCACCCCGGAATACACGCGGAAAAAGGTCAGGGTGCCGACGAACGGGTCGCTCATGATCTTGAAGGCTAGCGCCGCATAAGGGGCGTCATCCGTCGCCGGCCTCGCGGCCTCGGTCGCGCCATCTTCGAGGATGCCTTTGATCGGCGGGATATCCACGGGGGCCGGCAGGAAATCGATCACCGCATCGAGCAGCAATTGGACGCCCTTGTTCTTGAAGGCGGAGCCGCACACCACCGGCACGACCTCGTTGCTCAAGGTGCGGGCCCGGAGGCCGCGCCGGATCTCCTCGGACGAGAGGGTCCCTTCTTCCAGGTACTTCTCGGTGAGGGTCTCGCTGGCCTCGGCGGCCGCTTCCAGGAGCCGGTCGCGCCACTCCGTGCACAGATCGACCATGCCGCTCGGGATCTCGCGCTCCTCGGTGCGCATCCCGAGCGACTCCCGATCCCAGGTGATGGCCTTCATGCGAACGAGATCGACCGCCCCTTCGAACTTGTCCTCGGCCCCGATGGGGAGCTGCAAGGGGATCGCGCGACTGCCGAGCCGCTCGCGGATCTGTTGAACGACCCGCAGGTAGTCGGCGCCGGCCCGATCCATCTTGTTCACGAAGGCGAGGCGCGGCACCCGGTATTTATTGGCCTGCCTCCAGACGGTCTCGGACTGTGGCTCGACGCCGCCCACCGCACAGAACACCCCGACAGCGCCGTCCAGGACCCGCAGGGAACGCTCGACCTCGATGGTGAAGTCCACGTGCCCCGGCGTGTCGATGATGTTGATGCGATGCTCGGGATACTGGCCCGTCATGCCGCTCCAAAAACAGGTGGTGGCGGCGGCCGTGATGGTGATCCCGCGCTCCTGCTCCTGTTCCATCCAATCCATGGTGGCCGCCCCGTCATGGACCTCACCGAGCTTGTGGGACACACCCGTGTAATACAGGATGCGCTCGGTGGTCGTGGTCTTGCCGGCATCGATATGGGCCATGATACCGATGTTCCGGTAACGTTCGATGGGCGTTGCGCGTGGCACAATTCAACTTCCGCTAAAGGTTCCCAGCGGGCGCGAACGCTACCAGCGGTAATGCGCGAAGGCCCGGTTGGCCTCGGCCATACGGTGCGTGTCTTCACGCTTTTTCACCGCCGCACCCTTGTTCTCGGCGGCATCCGCGACCTCCAGCGCGAGCCTGAGGCCCATGGTCTTTTCCCCACGTTTGCGCGCGATATCGACCAACCAGCGCATGGCCAGCGTGTTCCTGCGCTTGGCACGCACCTCGACCGGCACCTGGTAGGTGGCACCGCCCACGCGCCGCGACTTGACCTCGACCCGCGGTCGGATATTGTCCAGGGCCTGCTTGAACGCCGCCAAGGGATCGTTGTGCCCCTTGGTCGTCAGGTGATCGAGCGCCCCGTAAACGATCTTCTCCGCCAGCGATTTCTTGCCCGAAGACATCACCATGTTGATGAACTTCGCGATGGTGTCGTCGCCGTACTTGGGGTCCGGCAACACCACCCTTTTGGCAGCGACTCGGCGTCTCGACATGGTGCACCCCTCGTCTCTAGCGGTTCCTGAAGTACTGAACGCTGACTATAGAGAAGTGGAAAAATCAGAAACCGCTCAGGACTTGGGCCGCTTGGCCCCGTACTTGGAGCGACCCTGCCGGCGATCCGAGACGCCCGAGGTGTCCAAGGTCCCACGCACCGTATGGTAACGAACCCCGGGCAGGTCCTTGACGCGACCGCCACGGATCAGGATCACGGAATGCTCCTGGAGGTTATGGCCTTCCCCGCCAATATAGGTCGTGACCTCGAAGCCGTTGGTCAAGCGCACCCTGGCCACCTTACGTAAGGCCGAGTTGGGCTTCTTGGGCGTCGTCGTGTAGACACGCGTACACACCCCGCGCTTCTGCGGACAGCTGGCCAAAGCAGGGACCGCGCTCTTGTCACGCTGCCGCTTGCGCGGTTTTCTCACCAGTTGATTGATCGTCGCCATGCGTGCTGAACGATAGAACGTATCGGGCCCCTTACCCGCCCCACCTGATCTTTCCCGCCGAATCATTCCCCCGAGATCGTTCCCAGGGGAACATGCCCGGCGGAACATTCTTAGTTCGACAAAAAAACAGGCGGGATCACTCCAGCCTGTCGGAGAAGCGCCGGTCCGTCGGAGGAACGCCCACCCACTTCATCGAAGAACAGCGATTCTAGTAACCTTTCCTACCGCCTGTCAAGGAGCGCCGGATTATTCCCTCCCCCTGCCAGGGGGAGGGCTAGGGTGGGGGTCGAGCGTCGCACCAGCTCTGAGAGACTCAACCCCATCCTAGCCTTCCCCCTACCACCCAGGGGGAAGGGATGAGCGGCATCGACCGCACTGGCAACGACCACGCCCCTCGGGGCAATCAAGCCCTCTGGGTACGTCCCTCGCGCGGCTCGGCCGGCGGGAGGACTACTGCCTCTTCCGCAGCCCCCGCTTGCTCGGAGGAAGCTGGCTTCTGCGCAGGTGCTGCCACAGCAGCGACTCCTCTTCGGTGGGGTAGTTTCGCATTTGACGAGCATGGAGATTAGGCATTGGCTGGGCGGGCGGCTCGTGCAGACCAATTCAAGGTGCGCTGCGCGGTTGTTTGATCGCCCACGCCCTAACCCCCCTCCCGACGGGAGGGGGAAGATTGCGCTATGAGAAGGGCCTCAAGTCCGTTACGATCGCGTATGTTCGTACTTCCTTGAATAAGCACAGATAACCACGGCCTGAGAGGTTCGCCGAGATGCGCTCCGAGCTCGCCGCCTTCGGTGAGATGGCCTCTCAGCTCGCCAATCCCTTGGTCCTCATCGGACTGGCGCTCCTGCTCTTCTTTGGCGTTCATCGGGCACTCCTGCGCTCGGGGATCCTGCCGCCCGTCGATCGAAGGACGAGCGGCGTCATCGTTCAATCCCTGCTGCGCTACGGCTTCTGGATCGCGGTGCTCCTCATCGTGCTCGGCATTGGGTATGCCGGGTACAAGACCCACCGTGAGACGCAACTGGCGATCGTCAATGCCGAAACGGTGAGCACTGCGTCAAGGAAGCCCTCGCCGCGTTGGCGCGGGGACAGACCGAGGCGGCCAAGGGAATTTTCGCGAAGACCGTCGAGTCGAAGGCGTCCGAAGGAGCGGCAGGAGCTGCCGCGAAACGCGAGGCCGCCGAGGCGGCGCGGCACCTCGGGGCCCCTCCAGACCAAAGACCTCCAGATGCAGGAATACCAAGATCGGCACAAGGCGCTTACCGAAGCGGTCCAGGCCCTGGCAAAGAAACAGAATGCCCCCGGCGGTGGCCCCGGCTCGACCGGGGTGAGCAAGAGCATGGGCGCTGCGTGAGATCATCCCCCCGCCCCCGCGGCGGAGGCGCCGCGGCGGCGGGGGGATGAGCGCCTCATCGGGGCGCCATTTGCCGAGCCGAGACCGAGCTCGGAAAGCGGGCACGTTGTACGATGTGGTAACATCGCACCATGGCCCACACCGAAGTCACCGAACGTTATTCGATCCAGCTAGGCAACCGCGGCCGACTCGTCCTACCTGCCGAGGTACAGCATCGCCGTCTCGGGGAAGAACTGATCGCCGAGCGCCGGGCAGAGGCCGCCCGTGAGTGAGGTCGTTCTGGATGCGTCGGCGCTAGTGGCCTATCTCAATGACGAACCGGGTGCCGAAGCGGTCGAAGAAGCCTTGGCGCGAGCGGCCCGCATCGGGGCGGCCAACTGGGCGGAAGTGCTCTCCAAAGCAGCGGAGAACGGGGTGGATCCGGAGGCCTTCATTCGCGAGATCAAGGCGCGCGGCATCCTGGATCAAACCCTTGAGGTCGTGCCCCTCCTGCCGGAAGATGGGCCGGTGATCGCCCGCCTGCGGCCCTTGACCAAGGCGGCGGGCCTATCCTTGGGAGACCGCGCCTGCCTGGCGCTGGCACTGCGGCTGAGCCTGCCGGTCCTGACCACCGATCGCGAATGGCAGAGGCTCGATCTAGGTGTCGAGGTGCGTACCGCGCGCTGAAGGGACCCAGAGAAGAGCCGGAGCGCCGCACTGGCAACGACCAAGCCCACCGGGGCGATCAAGCCCTCTGGGTACGCCCCTCGCGCGGCTCGGGCACCGAGACGACCGCCTCCTCCGCACCCCCCGCTTGCTCGACGGGCAGCGGGGGCGCGGACAGATGCTCGCGCTTTCTACGCCGCTCGGTATGATACGAGAACCCCGTACCGCCCGGGATCAGGCGCCCCACGATGACGTTTTCCTTGAGCCCCCGGAGCTCGTCGGTCTTCGAGGTCACGGCCGCTTCGGTCAGCACCCGGGTCGTTTCCTGGAACGATGCCGCCGAGATGAACGACTCGGTCGCCAGCGAGGCCTTGGTGATCCCGAGCAGCACCTGCGCAGCCTTCGCCCCTTCTTTTCCAGCTTGCTGGGCACGCTGATTCGCTTCCTGCAAACGCTCGCGCTCGACCTGCTCGCCGGTGAGAAAATGCGTGTCGCCCGGCTCGGTCACCTCCACCTTGCGAAGCATCTGGCGCACGATGACCTCGATGTGCTTGTCGTTGATCCTGACGCCCTGCAAGCGGTAGACGTCCTGGACCTCGTTGACGATGTACTGGGTCAAGGCATGGACCCCTTGCAGGCGCAGGATGTCGTGCGAGTCCGGTGCACCATCGACGATGACCTCCCCGCGCTCGACGTGCTCGCCCTCGAACACCGTGACCTGCCGCCACTTCGGGATCAGGACCTCGACCTGCTCGTTTTCCGCCGTCAGGATCAGGCGCTGTTTGCCCTTGGTATCCTTCCCGAAGCTGACAGTCCCCGAGATCTCCGCGAGCACCGCCGCCTCCTTGGGACGCCTAGCCTCGAACAGATCGGCGACCCTCGGCAAGCCGCCGGTGATGTCGCGCGTCTTGAACGACTCCTGGGGCAGGCGGGCGATGACGTCCCCGACTTTCACGGTGGTCCCATCTTCCACATTGATCACCGCCTTGGGGGGCAGGAAGTAGTGCGCCGGGATGTCGGTGCCCGGGATCCGGAGGTCATTGCCCTCCAGATCGACCAGCTTGACCACCGGTCGCAGGTCCTTGGCGCTCTGGGCGCGCTGTTTGGGATCCATGATGACGATGCTGGTCAGCCCCGTGATCTCATCGACGTGACGCACCACGGTCATGCCCTCGATGATATCCGAGAACGCCACCGTGCCCGCCACCTCGGTGATCACCGGATGGGTGTGCGGGTCCCAGTGGGCGATCACTTGACCCGCCTCGATATGATCGCCGGCCGCCACGCTCAGGACCGCGCCGTAAGGCACCTTGTAGCGCTCGCGCTCGCGCCCGACCTCATCGACCACGGCCAGCTCGCCAGAGCGCGAGACGGCCACGAAGGTCTTGCTCTCCTGCCTCAGGACTTTCAGGTTCTGGAGCTTGACTGTGCCCCTGGATTTGGCCTCGATGCTGCTGATCGCCGCGTCGCGGGAGGCCGCACCGCCGATGTGGAAGGTACGCATGGTGAGCTGCGTACCGGGCTCACCGATCGACTGGGCGGCGATGACGCCGACCGCCTCACCCACGTTGACCCGATGGCCGCGGGCCAGGTCCCGGCCGTAGCAGGCGGCGCAGATCCCATAGCGGGTCTCGCAGGTGATCGGCGAACGCACCTTGACCTGATCGATACCGACCGCGTCCAGGCGCTCCACCCACTTCTCATCGATGAGCGTCCCGGCGGGCGCCACCACCTCGTGGGTCGCGGCCTGGTGCACGTCTTCCGCGATCACCCGGCCGAGCACCCGGTAACCCAGGGCCTCCACAACGTCCCCGCCTTCGATGACTGCGACCATCACGAGACCCTGGCGGGTATGGCAATCGTCCTCGGTGACGACCAGGTCCTGCGCGACGTCTACCAGGCGCCGGGTCAGGTAACCCGAATTGGCGGTCTTGAGCGCGGTATCGGCCAGGCCCTTGCGCGCGCCGTGGGTCGAGATGAAATATTGCAGGACGTTCAGACCTTCGCGAAAGTTGGCCGTGATCGGGGTCTCGATGATCGATCCGTCGGGCTTGGCCATGAGCCCCCGCATTCCGGCGAGTTGTCGGATCTGGGCCGCCGAACCGCGAGCGCCCGAATCGGCCATCATGAAGATGGAATTGAACGACGCCTGTCTCACCTCCCTGCCGGTGGCATCGCTCACCCTTTCCGAGCCCAACTTGTCCATCATCGCCTTGGCGACCTGATCGTTGGTGTGCGACCAGATGTCGATGACCTTGTTGTAGCGCTCGCCCTTGGTGACGAGACCCGAGGCGTATTGCTGTTCGATCTCCTTCACCCCCTCCTCGGCGCGGCTGATGATCGTCCCCTTTTCGTCGGGCACCACCATGTCGTCTACGCCGATGGAGATCCCCGCCCGCGTGGCATGGGAGAAACCCATGTACATGAGGCGGTCCGCGAAGATCACCGTGTCCTTCAAACCGACGCGCCGGTAGCAGGTGTTGATGAGACCGGAGATCGCCTTCTTGTTCATGTCCCGGTTGATGACATCGAAGGGCAAGACCTCGGGCAGGACCGTAGACAAGAGCGCCCGGCCTACCGTGGTGTCGCGCAGGCGCGTCTCCTCTACACGCTCACCGCTGGGGCGCTGGACGGTTTCCGTGATGCGGACCTTGACCCGTGCGTGTAACTCCGCGCACCCAGTTTCATAGGCGCGGTGGACCTCATCCACATCCCCGAACACCATCCCCTCGCCGCGCGCGCCGATGCGTTCGCGGGTCAGATAATAGAGCCCGAGGACCACGTCCTGGGTTGGGACGATGATGGGATCGCCGTTGGCCGGGGACAGGATGTTGTTGGTGGACATCATGAGCGTCCTGGCCTCGAGCTGGCCCTCGATCGAGAGCGGCACGTGCACGGCCATCTGGTCGCCGTCGAAGTCCGCATTGAAGGCGGTGCACACCAGCGGGTGTAGCTGGATAGCCTTGCCCTCGATGAGCACCGGCTCGAAGGCCTGGATCCCGAGGCGGTGCAGGGTCGGGGCGCGATTGAGCAAGACCGGGTGCTCGCGGATCACCTCTTCGAGGATATCCCATACCTCCGCCCCCTCGCGTT
The DNA here is from genome assembly GCA_050740695.1 of Gammaproteobacteria bacterium. GTDB lineage: Bacteria > Pseudomonadota > Gammaproteobacteria > JACCXJ01 > JACCXJ01 > JACCXJ01. Next base: position 26,546 of record JBOIDR010000007.1, read on the forward strand.
CCACCATCTTCTTCGCGGCCTTGATGGTGGTCGCCATGCCGTTGCGCTCGAGCTTGCTGAAGATGAAGGGCTTGAAGAGCTCGAGCGCCATCTTCTTCGGCAATCCGCACTGGTGGAGCTTCAAGGTCGAGCCCACGACGATCACCGAGCGCCCGGAATAATCGACGCGCTTGCCCAAGAGGTTCTGACGAAAGCGCCCCTGCTTGCCCTTGATCATGTCGGCCAGTGATTTCAGCGGCAGCTTGTTGCTGCCGGTGATGGTGCGGCCGCGTCGGCCGTTGTCGAGCAGGGCATCGACTGCCTCCTGCAACATGCGCTTCTCGTTGCGCACGATGATGTCGGGCGCGCTGAGATCCAGGAGCCTCTTGAGCCGATTGTTGCGATTGATCACGCGCCGGTAGAGGTCGTTGAGATCCGAGGTGGCGAAGCGGCCCCCGTCCAGCGGAACCAGCGGACGCAACTCGGGCGGCAACACCGGCAGCACAGTCAACACCATCCACTGGGGCCGATTTCCCGAGCTCAGGAAGGACTCCATGAGCTTCAAGCGTTTATTCAACTTCTTGAGCTTGGTCTCCGAATGGGTGTCGCGCAGCTCGTCGCGGATCCGCGCGATCTCGACGGAGAGATCGATGGTGCGCAGTAATTCATGGATCGACTCGGCGCCCATGCGCGCATCGAACTCGTCCCCATGTTGCTCGATCGCTTCGAGGTAAGCCTCTTCCGCCAGGAGCTGTCCGCGTTGCAGGGGCGTCATGCCGGGATCGATGACCACATAGGCTTCGAAATATAGGATGCGCTCGATCTCCCGGAGCGTGAGATCCAGGAGCAGCCCCATGCGCGAGGGCAGCGATTTCAGGAACCAGATGTGCGCCACCGGGCTGGCCAGCTCGATACGCCCCATGCGCTCGCGCCTGACCTTGGCCAGGGTCACCTCGACGCCACATTTTTCACACACGACACCGCGGTGCTTGAGGCGCTTGTACTTGCCGCACAGACACTCGTAGTCCTTGACCGGGCCGAAGATCTTGGCGCAGAACAGCCCGTCGCGCTCCGGTTTGAAGGTACGGTAGTTGATGGTCTCGGGCTTTTTGACCTCACCATAGGACCACGAGCGGATCTTCTCCGGCGACGCCAGACCGATATGGATGGCATCGAAGTCCTCGGCCAGTCCTTGCTGCTTCAGCAGGTTGAGTAGGTCTTTCAAGATAATGCCTCCGCGAACACGGCGCCTCTGTCGCCCATTTTCTTTGCCTCTATTTTGGTACGGTATCGAAGCGCGCTATCCGTCAACGCTGTTCCAGATCGACGTCGATCCCGAGCGAACGCAGCTCTTTGAGCAGGACGTTGAACGACTCGGGCATGCCGGCTTGCATGCGATGGTCCCCATCGACGATGTTCTTGTACATCCGGGTGCGGCCGCTCACGTCGTCGGACTTGACCGTCAGCATCTCCTGCAAGGTATACGCGGCACCGTAGGCCTCCAGCGCCCAGACCTCCATCTCGCCGAAGCGCTGTCCCCCGAACTGGGCCTTTCCGCCGAGCGGTTGCTGGGTGACGAGGCTGTAGGGGCCGGTGGAGCGCGCGTGCATCTTGTCATCGACCAGGTGGTTAAGCTTCAACATGTACATGTAACCGACCGTGACCGGCCGATCGAAGGCCTGACCCGTGCGGCCATCACGCAGCACGGTCTGTCCCGATACCGGCAGGCCCGCCAGCTCCAGCATGGCCTTGATCTCGACATCGGAGGCGCCATCGAACACCGGAGTGGACACCGGCAAACCGCTTTGTAGATTATTGGCGAGCATTTCCACCTCGTCGTCGTCGAGCGAGTCGAGGTCGACGCCTCGGCCGCCGCCGTTATATGCCCGCCCCAGGAGCTCGCGGATCTCGTTCACCTCGGCGAAGGACTCACAGAGCCTGCGGATCTTGTCCCCGATGCCCTTGGCGGCCCAGCCCAGATGCGCCTCGAGCACTTGCCCGACGTTCATGCGCGAGGGCACCCCGAGCGGGTTCAAGACGATGTCGATCGGGGTCCCATCCTGCATGAACGGCATATCCTCTACGGGGATGATGGTCGATACTACGCCCTTGTTTCCATGGCGTCCGGCCATCTTGTCGCCGGGTTGGACGCGGCGCTTGACCGCCAGGTAGACCTTGACCATCTTGAGCACGCCGGGCGCGAGATCATCGCCCTGGGTAAGCTTGGCCTTCTTTTCCTCGAAGCGCCGATCGAAATCGTGCCGCTGTTGCTGGACCTTGCTCGCATAGGCCTCGAGCTGGGACTGTGGCTCCTCGTCGCGCAGGCGGATCGACAACCATTTTTCACGCTTGATCTCGCCGAGATAGGACTTGGCCACACGCGTGCCCGACTTGAGCCCGCCCGGCCCGCCGTCCGCGATCTTGTCAAGGATGAGACGCTCGACCCGCTCGTAGAGGTCGTCTTCGCGGATACGAAGCTCATCGTCGAGATCCTGCCGGATCCCGCTCAAGCCCGCCTTTTCGATCTCGAGAGCGCGCGAATCCTTGTCCACTCCGTCTCGGGTGAACACGTGTACGTCGATCACGGTCCCGTTCATCCCGGAGGGGACGCGCAGGGAGGTGTCTTTCACGTCCGAGGCCTTTTCGCCGAAGATGGCGCGCAGGAGTTTCTCCTCTGGTGTCAACTGGGTCTCCCCCTTGGGGGTGACCTTGCCGACCAGGATGTCCCCGGCGCCGACCTCGGCGCCGACGTACACGATGCCCGCCTGATCGAGCTTCGAGAGCGCGCCCTCGCTGACATTGGGGATGTCGGCGGTGATCTCCTCGGGCCCGAGCTTGGTGTCCCGGGCAACGCAGGTCAGCTCCTCGATATGGATGCTCGTGAAACGATCCTCCTCGACGACGCGCTCCGAGATCACGATCGAGTCCTCGAAGTTGTAGCCGTTCCATGGCATGAAGGCGACCAATACGTTTTGTCCCAGCGCCAGATCGCCGAGATCGGTCGCAGGACCGTCCGCCAGCACGTCGCCTCCCGCGATGCGATCGCCCGGTTTCACCAGGGGCTTCTGGTTGATGCAGGTATTCTGGTTGGAGCGCGTGTACTTGGTGAGATTGTAGATATCCACCCCGGGCTCGGCCCCCCGGGTATCCTCGTCCTCGCAGCGCACCACGATGCGGCTCGCGTCCACGGAATCGACGACCCCCGCACGACTCGCGACCACCACGACGCCGGAATCGATGGCCACGGCGCGCTCCATGCCGGTACCGACCAGCGGCCGGTCGGTCCGCAGGGTCGGCACCGCCTGACGCTGCATGTTGGAGCCCATGAGCGCGCGGTTGGCATCGTCATGCTCGAGAAATGGGATCAGCGAAGCCGCGACCGATACGATCTGTTTGGGCGAGACGTCCATGTACTGGACCTTGTCCGGCGTCGAGAGCATGAACTCGTTCTGGAAACGGCACGAGACCAGATCGTCGATGAGGCGCCCGTCCTCGTCCAGCTTGGCATTGGCCTGGGCGATCACGAACTGCCCCTCCTCGATGGCCGAGAGATATTCGACCCGATCCGTGACCTTGGCGTCCGACACCTTGCGGTAAGGCGTCTCGAGAAAACCGTAGCGGTTGGTCTTGGCATATACCGCCAGCGAATTGATAAGGCCGATGTTCGGGCCCTCGGGCGTCTCGATGGGACACACGCGCCCGTAATGAGTCGGGTGGACATCGCGCACCTCGAACCCGGCGCGCTCGCGCGTCAGGCCGCCGGGCCCGAGCGCGGAGATACGGCGCTTGTGGGTGACCTCCGAGAGGGGGTTGTTCTGGTCCATGAACTGCGAGAGCTGGCTGGAACCGAAGAATTCCTTGATCACGGCCGACACCGGTTTCGCGTTGATGAGCTCCTGGGGCATCGTCCCCTCGGACTCCGCTAGGGTCAAACGCTCTTTGACCGCACGCTCCACGCGCACGAGACCGATCCGGAACTGATTCTCGACCATTTCCCCGACGCTGCGAACGCGGCGGTTACCGAGGTGATCGATATCATCGACGGTGCCGATGCCGTTGCGAACGCCGATCAGCACCTTGAGCACATCGACGATGTCCTCCTTGGACAGGACATTGGGTCCGGTGGATTCGCTCCGCCCGACGCGCCGATTGAATTTCATTCGACCTACCGCCGAGAGATCGTAGCGATCGGCGCTGAAGAACAGGTTATTGAACAGGTTCTCGGCGGCCTCCTTGGTCGGAGGCTCGCCGGGCCGCATCATGCGGTAGATCTCGACCTGGGCTTCGAGCGCCGTACGCGTCGTATCGATGCGCAAGGTCTCCGAGATATAAGGGCCTCGATCGAGGTCGTTGACATAGAGCGTCTTGACCTCCGGGATCCCGATGTCGCTGAGCTTATCGAGGATCTCACCGGTGAGCACGGCATTCGCCTGGACGACGGGATCCCCGGTGCTCGTATCGACCACCTCGGTCGCCACCACCTTGCCCACGAGATACTCGCCCGGGACCCGCACCTCATTGAGCCCGGCCTTGTGCAAGGCGCTCACGTGGCGCATGGTGATGCGGCGGTCTTTCTCGACGATGACCTCGCCCTCCTCGTCCGTGAGGTCGAACGACAACGTCTCGCCGCGCAGCCGCTCCGGGAGCAGCTCCATGCGGATCCCGTGGCGGGAGAGCGAAAACGCGGTGGTCTCGAAGAACGTTGCCAGCATCTCCGCGGCGCTGTAGCCGAGGGCACGCAAGAGCACAGTCGCCGGGATCTTGCGTCTGCGATCGATGCGCACGTAGATATGGTCCTTGTGGTCGAACTCGAAATCGAGCCACGAACCGCGGTAGGGGATCACCCGGGCGGAGTACAGGAGCTTGCCCGAGGAATGGGTCTTGCCCTTGTCGTGCTCGAAGAACACGCCGGGAGACCGGTGCAACTGCGAGACGATGACTCGCTCGGTGCCGTTGATCACGAACGTCCCGTTCGTGGTCATAAGCGGTAACTCGCCCATGTAGACCTCCTGTTCCTTGATGTCCTTGACGGTCTTGGCGGCGCCCGACTCACGGTCATAGATGACCAGGCGCACCTTGACCCTGAGCGGCGCCGCGTAGGTCACACCGCGGATCTGACACTCCTTGACATCGAAGACCGGCGTCCCGAGACGATAGCTCACGTAATCGAGCGCCGCGTTGCCCGAATAGCTCACGATCGGAAACACCGATTTGAACGCCGCGTGCAGACCGGCCTCTACCCGCTCCGCCGGGGCCAGCTCCGCCTGCAGGAAGGCATGATAGGACTCGATCTGCATGGCCAGGAGAAAAGGGGTATCGAGGATGCTCGGACGCTTGCCGAAGTCCTTCCGGATGCGCTTTTTCTCGGTGTAGGAATACGCCATGTTCGCTCTCGTTCGCGAGTCAATCAAAGGGCAAGTTAATCAAGGACAAAGGGGCCGGTGGCTCGCGCCACCAGCCGCGCTGAAACGTGCCGACCTTTGTGACGACCCCTATCCTGATACAGGCGGGCCCGTCGTGTGCGCGTCGCTACCGGCACTATTTGATCTCGACCGTCGCGCCGGCCTCCACGAGCTGCTTCTTGACGTTTTCCGCCTCGTCCTTGGGCACCGCCTCCTTGACGGTCGCCGGAACGCCTTCGACGAGATCCTTCGCCTCCTTGAGACCGAGCCCGGTGAGCGCGCGCACGGCCTTGATCACACCCACCTTGTTTTCGCCGAAGCTCGTCATCACCACGTTGAACTCGGTCTTCTCCTCCTCGACCGGGGCCGCCACGGCCGCGGCGCCGCCACCCATCGCCGGGGCCATGGCGACGGCGGCGGAGACGCCGAATTTCTTCTCCATCGCCTCGACCAGCTCCACCACCTCGAGCACGTTCATATTGGCGACGGCTTCGATGATCTCTTCTTTGGACACTGCCATAATGATCAACTCCCAAAATAAACCCGTGGATCGTGCCGTAGGTATCCGGCTTTCAGTTAAACGTTCACAATAATGTTCCCGTCATGCCAGCGAAAGCTGGCATCCAGACACAGAGAAAAAAGCCTGGATTCCAGCCCCAGCTACAAGCATGCTGGGGTGACGATTTTGCGCTGGAATGACGAATTAGCAATAGCATGACACCTTCGGTGATTCTGACGTAACTCGTATCGTTGAAACGATGTACTAGGCGGCCTGCTTCCGGTCGCGCACGGCGGCGAGCACGCGCGCGAGGCCCGCATAGGGCTCGGCGAGCGTCTGCACCAGCTTCGAGATAGGGGCCTTCATGACCCCCATGAGCATGGCGAGCGCCTGGTCACGCGTCGGTAGGTAGACAAGCGACTTGAGGGCATCGGGCTCCAAGAGCTTGCCGCCGAACGACACCAGTTTCACGACCAACTTGTCGTTGGTCCGCGCGTACTCATCGATGACGCGCGCCGCAGCGCCGGGGTCGTCTCTCGAAAACGCCAGCACCAACGGACCGACGAGCCGCTCGGACATGCACTCGAAGCGACTCCCCGCGAGCGCACGTCGCGCCAGGGTATTGCGTACCACGCGCAGGTAGACGCCCTGTTTACGGGCGGCATCGCGGAGCGCGCTCATCCTGACCACCGACAGACCCGCATACTCACAGGCGATCGCGGACTGCGCCTCTTGCGCCACCGCCGCGACCTCTCCGACGATCACCTTCTTTCGTTCCAGATCCAGGGCCATTGTTTTTGATCCCCACACCCTAACCCTCTCCCGGAGGGAGAGGGGATCCAAGGAGGCGTTTTATCGCCACGGCCACTATATTCATACGCCCACTATATTCATACGTAATTACACTAGGCTCGCCCGGTCGATCGCGATACCGGGGCCCATGGTGCTCGAGACCGTGATTTTCTTTACGTACACACCCTTCGCCGCGGCGGGTTTGGCCTTGTTCAAGGCGGCGATCACCGCGGCCAGGTTGTCTTTCAGGGCCTCGCCCTCGAACGACACCTTCCCGATCGAACAATGGATGATACCCGACTTGTCCGTCTTGAAGCGCACCTGCCCACCCTTGGCGTTCCTGACGGCCAAGGCGACATCGGGCGCCACGGTCCCGACCTTGGGATTGGGCATGAGACCGCGAGGCCCGAGGATCTTGCCGAGCTGGCCGACCACCGCCATGCCCTCGGGCGCGGCGATCGCCACATCGAAGTCGATCTGGCCCGACTTGACCTGCTGGGCCAGATCCTGGAGGCCCACGATATCGGCACCGGCGGCACGTGCCGCTTCCGCCTTGGCGCCCTCGGCAAACACCGCGACCCGCACGCGCTTGCCGGTACCATGCGGCAACACCGTCGCGCCGCGGATGGAGTGATCCGACTTGCGGGCGTCGATGCCCAGGTTCACGGCGACATCCACCGACTCGTCGAATTTCGCGGAGGCCAGCTCCTTGACGAGCCGTATGCCCTCATCGAGGACATAGTGTTTCCCAGGGGCCAGCGCCTTGCGCCAGCGCGCAACCCTTTTCGTCGGCTCGCTCATCGTCGGCTCGCTCATGGCGACACCTCTTCGGTCTCTATGCCCATGCTACGCGCGGTGCCGGCAATGGTGCGCACGGCGGCCTCGATGTCCGCGGCGGTGAGATCGGGCGTCTTGGTCCTGGCGATCTCCTCGATCTGGGCACGGGTGACCCTTCCGACCTTGGCGGCGTTCGGCGTGGCACTGCCCTTTTCGATCCCCAGGGCCTTCCGGAGCAGCACCGAGGCCGGCGGCGTCTTGGTGACGAAGGTGAAGCTACGGTCCGCATAGACCGTGATGACGACCGGCGTCGGCAGACCCGGTTCGAGGTTCTGGGTATAGGCGTTGAAGGCCTTGCAGAACTCCATGATGTTGACGCCGTGCTGGCCGAGCGCCGGTCCGACCGGCGGGCTCGGATTGGCCTTCCCCGCCGCCACCTGCAACTTGACATAAGTTTGTACTTTCTTGGCCACTATACGTACCGATACGTTGTCACTGAACCCACCGTCCGCCCGGGGACGATCCGCAACCGCGACACGGGCTATTCCTTCTCCACCTGGCTGAATTCGAGCTCGACCGGCGTGGAGCGCCCGAAGATCAAGACCGCCACGCGCAGCCGGCTCTTCTCGTAATTGACCTCTTCGAGGACACCGCTGAAATCGGTGAACGGCCCCTCTCGGACACGGACCACCTCCCCGACTTCGAATAGGACCTTGGGCCGCGGTTTGTCGGTGCCCTCCTGCATGCGCTGCAGGATCTTGTCGGCCTCCACATCGGAGATGGCGGCCGGCCGATCGCCGCGCCCGCCGATAAAACCCATGACCTTGGGCACCTCACGCACCAGATGCCAGGTCTGATCGTCCATCTCCATCTGCACCAGGACATAGCCGGGGAAGAACTTGCGATCGGTCCTGCGCTTTTGACCGTCACGCAGCTCCACGACCTCCTCGGTCGGCACGAGAATATCGCCAAACCGATCCTGCAGGCCGCTGCGCCGCACCCGATCCTCCAGGGATCGCTTGACCTGGTGCTCCGCGCCGGAAAAGGCGTGCACCACATACCATTTGAACGCCAAAGCTCAAGCCTCCTGGCCGGTCAACCATTGCACGAGCCAGGATAGCCCGGCATCGAGGACCCATAGGAAGCCGGCGACCGTCACTACCATGAGCACCACGAGCAGGGTAGTCCGCACCGTCTCCTGGCGCGTCGGCCAGACGACCTTGCGGACCTCGACCTGGGCCTCCTTCATGAACGCCCAGATGTCGCGCCCCTTCTGGGTACGGAACCCGAGCGCCAAAGCCAGGCCGATCACCGCCAAGAGCCCGACGACCCGGAGTAGCAACGACTGATCGCCGAAGTAGTAAAAGGCCCCCAATGCCCCGGCGACCAACAACCCACAGAGCCCGAGCATCACGGCGTCGAGGCTCGAGGTCGACGTTTCGGTTTTGGGCTTCATGAATACACTCGAGAGCGGGCGCGCGGTGCCCTTCCGCACTTTCAGTTTATGGCAGGCCAGGAGGGACTCGAACCCCCAACCTGCGGTTTTGGAGACCGCCGCTCTGCCAATTGAGCTACTGGCCTAGTTCTCTTGGATGCACGCCCATGCGTGCGCTCATTCGGGACGGGCCCTTTCCTTCGTGTAGCTATACGATCACCTTGGCTATTCGATCACCTTGGCAACGACCCCGGCCCCGACCGTCCGGCCGCCTTCCCGGATCGCGAACCGTAACCCCTCCTCCATCGCGATCGGCGCAATCAACTTCACCGTGATCTTCACGTTGTCTCCCGGCATCACCATCTCGACGCCCTGAGGCAGATCCACCGCCCCCGTCACGTCCGTGGTCCGAAAATAAAACTGCGGCCGGTAATTGGCGAAGAACGGCGTGTGACGACCCCCCTCCTCCTTCGACAACACGTACACCTCGGCCTCGAAGTGCGTGTGCGGCGTCAAACTCCCGGGCTTGCACAACACCTGACCACGCTCCACGTCCTCCCGCTTGGTGCCCCGCAAGAGGACCCCGATGTTGTCCCCCGCCCGACCCTCGTCCAACAACTTCCGAAACATCTCGACCCCCGTGCAGACGGTCTTCTGGGTGTCCTTGATCCCGACGATCGCCACCTCCTCCCCGACCTTCACCTTGCCGCGCTCCACCCTACCCGTCACCACCGTCCCACGACCCGAGATCGAAAACACGTCCTCGATGGGCATCAGGAACGGCTTGTCCACTTCACGCTCCGGCACCGGAATGTACTCGTCCATGGCCGCGATCAAACGCTCGATCGAGGGCACCCCGAGCTCCGATCCGTCCCCCTCCAAGGCCTTCAACGCGCTCCCCACCACCACCGGCGTCTTCTCCCCAGGGAACTTGTAACTGTCCAGCAACTCCCTCACCTCCATCTCCACCAACTCCAACAACTCCGCATCGTCCACCATGTCGGCCTTGTTCATGTACACGACCATGTACGGGACCCCCACCTGACGCGCCAAGAGGATGTGCTCGCGGGTCTGCGGCATCGGACCGTCCGCCGCCGATACCACCAGGATCGCCCCGTCCATCTGCGCCGCCCCCGTGATCATGTTCTTCACATAGTCCGCATGACCCGGACAGTCCACGTGCGCATAGTGCCGCGCAACACTCTGGTACTCGACGTGTGCCGTCGCTATGGTGATCCCGCGCGCTTTCTCCTCCGGTGCGTTGTCGATCTGATCGTAGGACCTGAACTCACCCCCGAACTTCTTCGACATCGCCAGGGTCATCGCCGCCGTCAAGGTCGTCTTCCCATGATCCACATGACCGATGGTCCCGACATTCACATGCGGCTTGGTCCGCTCGAATCTGCTCTTGGCCATCGCTAGCTCTCCGTTTTTGCCTATCTCGACTCACGGGCCCGCCGTCCGGCGCCTATACTAATGACTATGGAGCCCATAACCGGATTCGAACCGGTGACCTCTTCCTTACCAAGGAAGTGCTCTACCGACTGAGCTATATGGGCCTCGAACTGGAGCGGGTGATGGGAATCGAACCCACGCCATCAGCTTGGAAGGCTGAGGTTCTACCATTGAACTACACCCGCCGTGCAGAGCCCTACCGCCTCGATTGGTGGAGGGGGTAGGATTCGAACCTACGAAGGCTGCGCCGGCAGATTTACAGTCTGCTCCCGTTGACCGCTTGGGTACCCCTCCCAAGGAAAGCGAATAATTTTCAACGAATCGTACCGGCCTGTCAATGCCCTCCGGCGCCCCCAGGGGCCGAGGCGGGGCGCAGCACCGCCCCGCTCAGTGCGTCGCGGATCTCGCTGACGGAGCGCGCCCCGCCCACCTCGCCGGGCACGATGTAATCGAGCCCGGTGCGAAAATACCCCCGGACTCGCGCGGCGCTCGCGGCCGGGACACAGGCGCCGGGATTGGCACTTGTCGAGACCAGCGGGCCCACGCGGCGGCACAACTCCGCGGCCACCGGATGCGCGGTGACGCGCACGGCCAGGTCCCGGCGCCCGCCCGTCAGCCGCCTCGACACGCCGGGGCCGGCCGGCAGAACCCAGGTCACCGGGCCCGGCCAGGTCGCGAGCACGCGCCCCCGCACCTCGGCATCGGGGAAGGTCACGAGCTCGGACAGGTCCTCGTGCGCGCCGGCGATCACGATGAATCCCTTGCAGAGTGGCCGCCGCTTGAGACGGGCCAGACAGAAGAGCGCCGTCTCGTTCCAGGGATCGCAGCCAATCCCGAAAACCGCCTCGGTCGGATAGGCGATCACCCCGCCGTTGGCGAGCGCCCGAGCCGCCCGCACCAGGTCCCACCCATGCACCCGCCTCTCCTCTATTAGATTAGGCTCGTTCAGTCCCTTCCATCCGGGCCGTGGGGGTAGCGCAGGACGAGCTCGGCGTTCTTGCGCCGGATCGCTTCGGCCATCGCCGCCCGGTCGGCACGCAGGCGCTCCGTCAGCCGTCCATCTGCCAGCGCCAGGATCTCGGCCGCGAGATACGCGGCGTTCCTGGCGCCGGCTTTCCCGATCGCGACGCAGGCCACCGGCACACCGCCCGGCATCTGCACGGTCGAGAGCAGGGCATCGAAGCCATTCAGAGGGCCACCCGCCATCGGGACCCCGATCACGGGCTTGACGGTGAGCGCCGCCACCGCGCCCGCGAGGTGTGCGGCCAGGCCGGCCGCGGCGATGAACACGGCGCAGCCACGGCCATCGGCATCGCGGACATAGGCCTTTGTATCTTCGGGGCTGCGATGGGCCGACAAGACCCGCGCCTCGGCCCGCACCCCGAGCGCAGAGAGGACCTCGATGGCCGACTCCATGACCGGCAGGTCGGAGTCCGACCCCACCATCACCGCGACGAACGTTTCGGGCACCCCAGCATCCTCACCAGTCGGTACTAGCCGGCCATGAGCGCTGTCGGTGGGTCATCCTGATGCCACGGCTCGGAGAAACGGCAGTTCTTCTGGGCACAAGCGCGTGTCGCGCCCTTGCTCTTGGTGAGCTTGATGACGGAGATGGGCCAACGGCACTGTGGGCAGGGCAGCGCCACGGGCTCGTTCCAGACGGCATACTGGCACCCCGGATAGCCGGAGCAGGAAAAGAACACCTTACCGCGCCGCGACTTGCGTTTGAGCAGGTGGCCCGCATGGCACTCTGGGCATCCCACCCCGGTGTCGACCGGCCGCTCCAGGGGCTCGATGAACCGGCATTTGGGATAGGCGCTGCAGCCGATGAAGGGCCCGTAACGCCCGGCCCGCATGAGGAGCGGCGAATGGCACTCCGGACAAGTCCGGCCCTCCACGACCTCGGCGGCCGGTGCGGCCTGGGCCTCTGCGTCGACATTGCGCGTGTAATCGCAATCCGGATATCCGGTGCAGCCGATGAACCGGCCGCGACGCCCGAGGCGGGTCGCGAGCGGCTTTCCACACTTGGGACAGGCCTCTTCCAAGAGTTCCTGGGTGGCGTCCTTGCGGCTCACGGTCTCGGCCTTGGTATCGATGAGGCGCTTGAAGTCGGTCCAGAACGCCTGCATCACCGGGGTCCACTCCTTTTCGCCGCGCGAGATGGCATCCAGCTCGTCCTCGAGACGGGCCGTGAAGCCATAATCCACATAATCGGTGAAATGCTCGGTGAGGAAGCGCTTAACCACGCGCCCGACGTCGGTCGGTTGGAAGCGCTTGCTCTCCAGGGTCACGTACTCGCGTTGCTGCAGGGTCGAGATGATGGCCGCGTAGGTCGAGGGACGGCCGATCCCGTGCTCTTCCAGGGCCTTGACCAGCGAGGCTTCGGTGTAGCGCGGCGGCGGCTCGGTGAAGTGCTGGTTGGCCTCGATACGGTCCAGGATCACCCGGTCGCCGACCATCATTGGCGGTAGCAGGCTGTCGTCCCCCTCCGCGCCCTTGTCGTCCCGGCCTTCCCGGTAGACGGCCATGAAGCCGGGATCGGCGAGCGTAGATCCGGTGGCCCGAAACAGATTGCCCGGGGCGTTGCCCGGCCCACACGCGAGGTCCACCGCCACCGTAGCGATGGTGGCATCGATCATCTGACAGGCGACGGTGCGCTTCCAGATGAGGTCGTAGAGCCGCCACTGCTCGACGCTCAATCGAGCCCTCAACTGTTCGGGATGTCGTCCGACCGCGGTCGGTCGGATCGCCTCATGGGCCTCCTGGGCATTCTTGGCCGTGGTCCGGAAGCGCCGCGGCGCACTCGGGACCTCGCTCGCCCCGTAGCGTATAGCGATGAACGCGCGGATCTCGTTCACGGCCTCGGCGGCCAGGTTCACGGAATCGGTGCGCATATAGGTGATGAGACCCACGGCCCCTTCGCCGATGTCGATGCCCTCGTAGAGCTTTTGGGCGACGCGCATCGTGCGTTGGGCCGTGAATGCGAGCTTGCGCGCGCCCTCCTGTTGCAGGGTCGATGTGATGAAGGGCGGGGCAGGCTGGCGCTTGCGCTTTTTCTTTTCGACCTCGGTGACCAAAAGCCGACCTTCGGCGACGGACAGCAACCGGTCCCGTACCCGGGCCGCTTCCTCACCGTTCACGATGCTGAACTGCTTCTGCTTCTCTCCTTCGAATACCGCGAGCTTGGCGAGGAAGGGCTGCTCCACATGGCGGGCATGGGCCTCGATGGTCCAGTACTCGCGCGTCTCGAAGGCCTCGATCTCCTCCTCGCGCTCGACGATCATGCGCAGCGCCGGGCTCTGCACCCGGCCCGCGGATAGCCCGCGTCGGATCTTGCGCCACAGGAGCGGCGAGAGGTTGAAACCCACCAGGTAATCCATGGCCCGCCGCGCCTGCTGGGCATTGACGAGGTCCACGGACAAGGCACGAGGATGGTCCAGGGCCTCGATGATCGCCCGCCGCGTGATCTCGTGGAACACCACCCGATAGACCGGCTGGTCATCCAGCACCTCGCGCTCGCGCAAGACCTCCGTCACATGCCAGGAGATGGCCTCGCCTTCACGGTCGAGATCGGTCGCGAGATACAAGGCCTCGGCGGAACGCATGGCGCGGCTGATGGCGTCCACGTGTCTGATGTTCTTGTCGATCAACTCATAGCGCATGGCGAACCCGTGATCGGTGTCCACCGCCCCCTCCTTGGGCAGGAGATCGCGCACATGCCCGTAGGAGGCGAGCACCTTGTAGCCGGACCCCAGGTAACGGCCGATGGTCCTGGCCTTGGCGGGGGATTCGACGATCAACAGATTCTTGGCCATGTAAGACGGGACGATACCGTGGAAGGAAGGGGCGGCGTCTGATGGTTTCTACTCGGCCCTATGATGGGCCAAAGAGGCGGACGACGAATATCTGCCGTGGCGTCCTCACGGCGCGGCTCAGGCCTGCGCCATTCGGACATAGTTCCCGCCCGCCTCGGCCCGAACATAGCCGCGCAGCTCCAGGATCAAAAGCATGGAGGAAACCACAGGGGCCGTCAATCCGCTCCGCGCGACCAGGAGGTCGATCGGAGCCGGATCGTGCCCGAGGCAATCGATCAGGCGCCGATAGTCCTCATCCAGCCAATCGGGCTCGAAGCCCATGGCCACCTGCTGCGATGGAGGGCCTCCGGCCCGCTCGGCCGCCATGACCGGCTGCGGCACGGAGCGGTGCATGGGGATCAATTCCTCGAGGATGTCCTCGAGCGTCTCGACGAGCTTGGCGCCATCCCGGATCAGGGCGTGGCAACCCCGCGCTAGCGGGCTCTTGATCGACCCCGGGACCGCCAGGACCGCACGTCCCTGTTCCATGGCATGGCGGGCCGTGATGAGCGACCCGCTCCGGTGCGCGGCCTCGATCACCAGCGTCCCGAGCGACAGTCCGCTGATGATGCGGTTGCGCCTCGGGAAGTTCTGGGCGATGGGCGGCGTCCCGAGCGGGAGCTCCGTGATCAGGGCCCCGAGAGCGGCGATCTCCTGCGCCAGCTCGCGATGGCGTAGCGGATAGACGCAGTCGAGCCCGCTGCCGGCCACCGCCACGGTCGGACCGGGGCCGGACAGCGCCCCACGGTGGGCCGCGGCGTCGATCCCGAGCGCCAGCCCACTCGTGATGCAGAGCCCGGACTGCACCAAGGCACGGCTGAACTCGTAGGCGAGCTCCATCCCCGCCTGGCTGGCATTGCGGCTTCCCACGATCGCCAGCTGGGGATTCGACAGGACGCGGCGATCGCCGTGGACGAAGACGAGCGGCGGCGGATCCGGGATCTCGCGCAGGAGCGGGGGATAATCGGGGTCCGGGAGCAGGAGGACATGGTGAGCGGGCTCATCGGTCCAGCGCCGGGCAGCGTCGACGACCGCCCAGTCCGGGGCACGCAGATAGGCGATGGCCTTGCCGTCGAGCCCCGCTGCGGCGAGCTCATCCGGCGCCGCGTCCAGCACCGCCTCTGCACTCCCGAAGCGGCCGTACAAGGATCTGAAGGTACGTGCCGCCACGCCCGGCGCCCGATGCAGCGCCAGCCAGCAGGATCGCTCGTCACGGCCCTTCATGGTGGGCCGCCTGAAAACTCGGCACTTGGCTTCAAGAATGGCGCCCACAAGTGGGAAGAGCGCCCACAAGGGGCGCCCCTACGCGACGTCATGGGGCGGGCCGCCTTGAACCCTGGGCACCGCCTCAGGGGTTGGTCACGCCGTCATAGAGATGCACCGGATGCGTCGCCGCCATGACCAGGGCGTAGCTCACCCTCGGGAAGGTCCGGAACACCATGAGATCGGCGATGCGTTCGGAGGGTAGCTCCACGAGATCACCCCGGCTGCTCGACACCTTGGCGCTCAGCGGATCACGGACCAGGAGCCCGCTCTGCAAGACGGATAGGACGTGTCCAGGCTCGAGGCCCGCACGCTCGCCACGGTTCAGAACCACCACCTGATTCGGACCGACCTGCGAGATCGCGTCCATGACCGAGATGACGCTGCCGGCCACCGGTCTCGGCGGGGCGTGGGGCACGAACTCCGGGTACACCGCCCCGGTCAAGGGCAACAGCCGGTCGCCGGACAGGACCTCGCGGTTCGATCGGGTGATGACGGCGGTGGCCGGGTCGCCGGCGCGTTCCAAAACGGCGTCGGCGACGTGCAAGGCCTCATAGCCCAAGGCGCCCCCCTCGGCACCGACGCAGTTTTCGGTATACCTCAGCGAAACGGGTTCCAGGGTCGCGTAACGGGTGTTCTCGTCGCGCTGCGCGGGCGGATCGCGGTACACCTCGCCACACCGTACCACCGTGTACTGGGCACCGGGCTCGGCCGGGGGCAGCCCGCGGATGTAGACGCGGTTCGCCTGCGCCGGGGTCAGGTGCTCGTCCTGGCTCGAGACCACATAGGGCGCGCCCGCCAGGTCCTCCGGACCCACGACACGCGGCTGGATCAGGAACGGCCAGATGGCGTCCAGGGGGATGGGGGGCACCACCCGATCGTGCTCGGACGCGCGGACGGACGGCGACAGCTTGACACGCCGGGAGTGGCGGGAGTAAAGCCTCGGACGCCCTCCCTCCATGCCGACCCACAGTACATCGCCGACAGAGATCCTATGCGGGTTCTTGACCTGCGGGTTCTGCTGCCACACCTCGGGCCACAGCCACGGCCGGTGCAGGAAGGTCGAAGCGATGTCCCACAGGGTATCACCCTGTTTGATGACGTAACGCGTCGGGTGACCTGGCTTCAGATCGGCGACCTCGGCCGCGGCACCGTGCACGAACACCGTAGCCAACAAGACTTGAAGTAGTTTTCTCAACATGGCCGTCTATTCGAGCTCTCTCAGGCGATCTGTCTCAGGCCGAGTAAAGCACGTAGCTAATGGTCGGACCTACTTGAAGCTTAGTCGGGACCCGGGAGAAAATACACCGGAGGCGATCGCCGGCCCGCCATCCGCATGTGCTATTCTGGTGGTGCTCGCCCCGCCTCCCGTTTGACGATGGCCATTCTGCAGGTCCTTTACCATCCCGATCCGCGGCTCCGGATCAAAGCCGCCCCCGTCGCGATAGTCGACGACGAGGTCCGGCGTCTGGCCGCGGACATGCTGGAGACCATGTATGCCGCGCCCGGCATCGGGCTGGCCGCTACCCAGGTCAATGTCCACCGCCGTCTCCTGGTGGTCGATGTCTCGGAGACCCACGACCAACCACTGTGCCTCATCAACCCAACTCTGCTCCAGAAGGAGGGGGTCGAACGCATGGAAGAAGGCTGCCTGTCGGTCCCAGGGGTCTTCGAGGAGGTGGAGCGGGCCGAACGCATCCGCGTCCGCTTCCAGGACCTCGAAGGCCATACCGTGGAGCAAGATGCCGACGCCCTGCTCGCCGTGTGCGTCCAGCACGAGATGGACCATCTAGAGGGCAAGCTGTTTCTGGACTACCTCTCGCCCTTGAAGCGCGGCCGCATCACCAAAAAGCTGACGAAGGCCCAGAAACAGGCCCTGTGAAGTGGCCGGCAGATCGGTGCCGTCGCCCGGTAGGTCCCGGTAACTCCGGGTAAATAAAGCAATATTGGCGCGCATCGTCTTCGCCGGCACGCCGGCCTTCGCGGCGACCGTCCTCGGCGGCCTCATCGAGGACCGTGACGCGGCGATCGTGGCGGTCTACACCCGCCCGGACCGCCCGGCTGGCCGCGGTCTTAAGCTCGCCGAGAGCCCCGTCAAGATTCTGGCGGAGGCCGCGGGGCTCATGGTGCGCGACCCCCCGTCACTCAAGACCCTCTCCGAACAAGACGCTCTCGCGAGGCTCGCCCCCGATCTGATGATCGTGGTGGGCTACGGCCAGATCCTGCCGCAAGCGGTCCTCGACATCCCGGTGCTGGGCTGTATCAACGTCCATGCCTCGCTTCTCCCCCGCTGGCGAGGTGCCGCGCCCATCGCTGCCGCCATCCTCGCGGGTGACCCGGAAACCGGGGTCACCCTCATGCGCATGAGGGTGGGTCTGGACACCGGACCCATCCTCTACCAGATACGCTGCCCCATCACGGACGGCGACACGGCCGGCGATCTCCATGAGCGGCTGGCGGACCTCGGGAAGCAGGCGCTTGCCGAGGCCCTCCCGGCGGTGCTCGCGGGCCACATCGACGAACGGCCCCAGGAGCAACCCCTGGCGACCTATGCCCCGAAGATCGAACGCGCGCAAGCGCGCCTGGACTGGCGCCGGCCGGCCGTGGAGCTGGCACGCCGCGTACGCGCCTTCAATCCCCGTCCCGTGGCCTTCGGCGAGGTGGTCGGGATCGAGCTCCGGGTCTTCGAGGCCATAGCCGTGCACACCCCGACGGAGCGCCCCCCCGGTTCGGTCCGGGCCTCCGGCGATGGACTGGATGTAGCCACCTCCGTGGGTCTCTTGCGGCTCCTGCGCGTCCAGGCGCCCGGCCGCCGCCCCTTGAGCGCCGCCGAGTTCCTGCGCGGCCACCCCGAGATCGCCCGTGCTTATAATTAGCCGATATGTCTCACCGGCACCCCACTGCGGCCGCCGATCCGCTCGGTCCGGTGCCTCGGCACCCTCGCGACGGCCGGTGATGAGAGATGCGGCCTAGGGATGGTTCGGAGCCACGCGCCATGGCCGCGCGCGTCCTGGCGGCCGTGATGGCGGACGGGCGGTCCCTGTCCGCGTCCTTGCCGGGGCATCTTGCGACCCTGTCCGATCCCAAGGACCGGGCCCTGGCACAGGAGATCTGCTACGGCGTCCTGCGCTGGCTGCCCCGCCTCGATTTCTGGCTCCGCCGGCTCCTCACCCGCCCGATGGAGCGGCAGGACCCCATCGTCGTAGCCCTCTTGCTCGCGGGGCTTTATCAGGCCGGCGGCTGGCTGCGCGTGCCCCCACACGCCGCCGTGGCGGCCACCGCCGAGGCGTGTCGGCGCCTGAAAAAACCCTGGGCGGTCCCGCTCGTCAATGCGGTCCTGCGGCGCTTCCTCGCCACGCGCGAGGCATGGACCCAGAGCACCGCCCCCGAAAGCGCACGTTTCGCGCACCCCGAGTGGCTCCTGTGCGCGTTTCGAACGGCCTGGCCCAGCGACTGGGAGGCCATCGCGACGGCAAACAACCAGCCCCCGCCGATGGCGATCCGGGTCAACTCGAGGCGTGCCACCCGCGATGCCTACCTGGCCGAGTTGCGCGACGCCGGGATCCCCGCCACCCCCGCGCCCCATGCCGATGGGGGGCTTTTGCTGGCGAGCCCGATGGAGGCGACGGCGCTGCCCGGTTTCGGAACGGGGGCCGCCTCCGTGCAGGACGCGGCTGGCCAGCTTGCGGCGCCGCTGCTCGACGTTCGGGCCGGTCACCACGTCCTCGACGCCTGCGCGGCGCCCGGCGGCAAGGCGGCGCATCTCCTCGAGATCTCACCCGGAGCCCACCTCGTGGCGGTGGACAAAGACCCCGGCCGATTGGTGTACGTATCGAGCACCCTGGAACGGCTCGGGCTGCAAGCGCGGGTCATGAACGGTGATGCGACCGATCCCAGTACCTTCTGGAACGGCCATCTCTTCGACCGCGTGCTCGTAGACGCCCCCTGCTCGGGGACCGGGGTCATACGCCGCCATCCCGATATCAAGTTCCTGCGTCGGCCATCGGACATCGCGCGCATGGCGCACGAGCAGTCCCGGTTGCTGGAAGTCCTGTGGCCGCTCCTCGCCCCCAAAGGTAAGCTCCTGTACGTCACCTGCTCCATCCTTCCTGCGGAAAATGCGCATCGCATCGATGCCTTTCTGGGCGCCCACCGGGACGCCCGGCTGGTGCCCATCGAGGCAGCCTGGGGCCGTGATACCAGCGCGGGCCGGCAGATCCTCCCGGGCGAGGACGGGATGGACGGGTTCTTTTACGCCTTGCTCGAAAGGGCCGAGGGCGTTTAGCCCGAAGCGGCGTCTCGCCGCGGCCAGCCCGAACGCACTCTTCCCTCCCCGGTCTAGGGCCACCGAACTACCGGCCGACCCGTCCGACGCAACAGTACCTGTTGCAAAGACCCGTTGAATTTCCTATCCTTTAACCACAAGGTCCACAGGGCGAAGCTGTGGGTATGTAGATAAATAACATCCCTGCCCACCAGAGCGCTACAATTATTTCGAACCCGGGAAACGAACTGGCCGCCTGCGCCATAAGTTCTTTACATATCAGCTGCTTACGTCTCACACGTGCCCTCTTGCACCCACGGATTCCGCGGAGGAGCCACTAAATGCCGACAGCTAGATTCTCGGATCATATTTTCCATGCGCCTACCACAAGATACGCTGCGAGACCACATCAACCAATTCGTCCTTGACGTTAAGTTCAAATGCATTCCATTTCGGGGTTACTACCGTTTCCGCTCGTACAAGTACATGAAGTGGATTGACCCTGAAATGGGGTTGCTAAGATTTGTCGTGGATCCCAAACGCATCAGCCTAGACGTTGGCGCGAATTATGGTCTTTTCACGCATTTCCTCGCCCGCTACTCTCCCCATGTCCATGCATTCGAGCCAAATCCGCTGCCGTTTAATGTGCTTAAACGCGTCGTGGATAGGAATGTTACCGTATACCACATGGCGCTTACCGATCGGACCTCCGACGTCGAATTGGTTGTGCCGAGGGGACGGAAGGGGTGGACGAATAACGGTGCGTCCCTAGACCGAAAACGAGAAGGCCATTTCGCGATCGTCAAGGTGCCGGGAAGTCGCATCGACGATCTTGATCTCACAGACATCGGGTTCATCAAGATCGATGTCGAGGGACACGAGAACATCGTTCTCAAGGGTGCAATCGCTACTTTGCAGCGTGACCGTCCGAATCTGTTCCTGGAAAACGAATATGCGCATGTAGGTGCGGCGGCAGACGACGTATTCAGATTACTTCGTGATCTAAACTACGACGGCTTTTTCCTTGGCGATGGTGTGGTTAAGCACATATCGCATTTTTCGTGGGAGCAATATCAAATCGGGCCCCGCCGAGAATCAGGCAGATCTGAGCGCTACGTGAAGAACTTCATCTTTATACCAAAAGAAGGCCCTTCATAAGCACAGTCGATCCGACGTTCGGGCGGCACCGGCTAGCGTTTGCAATCAGGTTTGCTCACGCTGCTGCCCGAGGCCGGGCGGTCTTCGCCCGGTGGCTCCTGCGGTTTCGCGGTCCAGTCGGGGATGTCGTTTTCCACAGAGAAGGTCTCTGGTTCCAATACATCGATTCCTGATTGCGTCTCACCTTCCTACCACCCGCTAGCGAAATGGGAGAGTGGTATGCCCAGGAAGTTCGGTTCGGTAGCTTCATTCAAACACACGCTCCCAGGCACTTTGTAAATCGGCCGACGGCGAAATCATCGACCTCCAGCTGCCTTGCGACCGACTTGATTCGTGTTTGCGCATCTAGCGCACCAGTGTTTCGCCGGTTGATGCGCAGGGCCTTGCCGATGACGTCGAGAGCCTTCTTTAATCCGCTCACGGGCTCGCCCGTGTGGGAGGTGTGCTGAGCCTTTTGAGCCTTTCGAGCATGGACGCGAGCGAGTAGCACGAACGAGATCAAATTAGGCGCGAGACGTTCGATGATCTCCCGTAGCAACGTCTCGGCTGCATCCAGTTTCCCCGATGCCTGCCAGAGGTCTGCCAACTGGGTGCGGCAGACAACATCGCGCGGAAAAGCGCGCATACTGTCGCGCAAGAGGATCTCAGCCTCGTCCTCGCGCTCAATATCCCGCAGCAACGCGGCTAGCTGGCTACGGCAATACTTGTCGGCGGGAAAATCGCGTATCGCGTAACGCAAGACGGCCTCCACGAGCGCGTCACGGCCCATTGCACGCAAGGTCTCAGCGACTCTATTGCGGACGACCGCGTTGCTTGGGAACCGCCGCACCGTTTCCCACTGAACCGCAAGGGCGTCCTCCTGCCGACCCAAGGCGGCGAGCGTTTTGGTCCACACGTCCCACAGATATGGATTGTCAGGTTCGAGGCCTAATGCCGTAAGACCCGGGTTTGAATCGTCAGGACCGTCGACCAGGGTGGGTGAGCAGACAAAAGGCTGTCGGACAGGGTGTGAACAGCACGCACGACGGAACAGCTATCGCCGCTCGCCTCGGCATAGCGCCAGTGAAGGCGGGCTAATGCGCAGAGACTGTTCCATAGTCTTTCCGAGTAACCTCGCCTCCTGAGGTCGTAAATTAGCTCATCCAGGTCTTCTTTCGTAGGTGGGGCAACAGGCGTAGTCTCACCAATTGAGCGCCTGCGCTTATCGCCGGATGGACCGGAGGCTGGCGGTCGAGACCCGCTCGGCAGCAAGCCCAACGATTCAAGCTGCTGCGCAATCCAATCGCGCGCGCTTACCATCTTCGCCCCACCGAGCCCGCCGGAGCGGGGAAAAAGCCAGGAGAGAAATACTGGTCGAGCACCGTGGGTGCTGCAAATACCGGTCTGCCTCCCGCAACAGGCGGCACCGCCTCCACCTTATAACGGAACAGTGCCAGCACCTTGGGATACCCAGCAAAATGATCCGAGAGGCCACACCGCTCGCAAAAGTGGACCAACCAGTCGTTGTCTTGGTCGAGACTTGCAAACTCCGCGTCGAAGGCAATGAAAGTCGGGCGACGGTCGCTTCCAGTGATGTTAAGCGCCTCGGTCAGTGATTTTAGCCTCGCTGCATCCGGGCTCACCGGGTCCTTCAGACCTAACTTCCCCAGCGCTTTAAAGCTGCTCACACTCTTCTCTTCAGCAATCCGTTTCGTTCTCGATTCGGTTATTTATCAAAGTGTTAATGCTCTGCGCCACTTGTGCTGCCTGGGCTAGGTCTCGCCTCCGCTCATCAAGGGAACTTCTTGGACGAGCAGTTCGTTCAGATCTTCCAGGCGCAAGACGAACTGATTCAGCGGGGGTCGGTACAGGGTGCTCTCGCCGAGACCAAAGGTTGCCGGTTCCTTGCCGTTTCCGCCGGGTACGAAATGATCGACATAATTCTCGTGCGCAGCGCGCCAATCGGCCCATTGTGCCGGCGCCTTGGAGATCACATGCTCCTCGTACTCTTTGTGTCGCTGACCGCTCATACGCTCCTCCATGAGCCGGGCCGTTGTGGCCCGAAAACCGTAGTGGCGGCACGAGCGGTCCTGGGGAATGCACAGAAGGGTTATGGCCGACACCCGCGTCGTAGGCTGTGACGCGAGCGCCTGGCCGCGAATCCGTGCCCGGTTGAAGTAGTGATAGGATAACTTCGGTAACACCTATGAGTCGCTTTACGCGCTGCCTGGATATCGCGTGTATCTCGCGGCACGCATGGACACGAGTTTGTGAGCGCCGGGGGCGAACGACCCTATTTGGGCAAATCACTTAACGCATACTCATAGGAGAATGTTGTGCGAACAATTTACGTATTGATGGCTGAATTAGATCTTCACATTTTTGCTGTTGTAGAAGATCTGTGCAACCTTTTCATGCGGCTTTAAGTAATTGAATGACCTTTTCAATTGAGTCATCCGCCTTGTGCAACGCGGCTTCGATGGGACTCTTTGGCTGAAACTTGGGATCCGGGTGATGGTGAAATAGGCTGTTCGCCAAGGGTCCGCAGAGACGCTGGTGAAGAGAACGAAGAGGAGTGCGACTTTGACGCCTTTGGAGCTAAGGCGGTAGGCGTAGCAGGTACCATCGCGTTCGAGGAGTCCGTGGGCCCCCTCATCTTACCCAGATCGTAGCGCAGGTGGTTGAGCCCGTAGCGTCGGAATGGACAGACCGACATGTACCAGGAGTGCCTCATAAAGTTGGCTTACCCAGCTACCGACGATCGTGCAGCAGCATCTTGATGCCGGGATACCTCCTCCAGGTGCCGCGTCGCTTGGCGGTGAGTGAGGGCTGGTTTACGATAGGCATACGTGTGCCCCGGTACACGGGTCCGGATCTCCGGCGCGCTGTGTAGGGTTCGCGCCCCCCCTACGGGAACCACTGACCTCGTCCGTTCGCGCTCATGCTGGCCCGCTGCCCAGGCTGTGCCACGGTGTTCCGCGTCGCGCCCACCGACCTCAGGGCCGCGCGCGGGCTGGTGCGCTGCGGTGTCTGTTTCGGGGTCTTCGACGCCGTCGAAGCGCTCGAAGACCCGGCCCAGCCCATCCTCCCCGCGGCGGTGGTCGAAGCGCTGCCTGATCCGCCAGAGACCACGGGGCTAGATCTCTCGGAAGAGACGGACCGGAATCCGAGCGAAGCGTGTTCGGCCGAACCCGAGAGAAAGAGAAATAGTAATGAAATTCCGCCCACGCGGTCGGCGGCGGTCCTCGGGCGAGCGGGAGCGTCAGCCGATCCGGATATCGGGACGGGACCCGTCACGACGCCGCCGCTCACCGCGCATGCCATGCTCCTGGCCAGCGAGCGCCCGCGCCCGCGCGGCCGGGCCGGGTGGGTGGCGCTCACGGCCCTGATGACGCTCTGCCTGTTCGCGCAGCTCGCCTGGTTTCGCGGCGCCGAGCTGCAGAGAGCTTACCCAGAGCTACAGGAACCCCTCGCAGCGGTGTGTGCCTTCGCCGGCTGCCGGCTACCGGGCCCGCGTGACCCCGGGGCCATGCGCGTCATGGAACGCGATCTGCGCGAGCACCCGCGCTACCGGGACGCCCTGCTCGTCAACGCCATCCTGGTCAATCACGCGGCGTTCGCGCAACCCTATCCGATCCTGGAGCTCTGGCTCTACGACACGGAAGGCGCGGTCGTGGCCGGGCGGCGCTTCGAGCCCCGCGAATACCTGGACCGGGCCCTGGACGCCGACGGCCTCATGCCCGCCGGGCAGCCGCTCCATGTGGTCCTGGAACTGGTCGGCCCGAAGCGGCCTCCGGCCAGCTTCGAGCTCCGGTTTTTGTAGTCTAGGTAGGTACTTGGCGCTCGCCGGCAGCGCCTCCGTGACAGTGCTTTCACGGCGCCGTCATTCGGGCTATCATCCGCAGCCGGGGAGTGGCCTGGGGCCAGGTAGGTCTCCGCTGCCCTGCCGCGTGGCTCCGTGAGGCTTCCGAACAAAACCATTTCCCGAGGATCGACTCCCTCCCGTGGATCACCACCATGAGTAGCACCGCGCCCGAACCGGGCGCGAACGTAGAGGCGTTGCGTCAGGAACGCCGGCGCAGCCCGTTACGTCAATGCGTCAAGTGCTCGCTAGATATCTATTTCTCGGAGCTCGATGGCTTCACGCCGGCACCGCTCTACGATCTGGTGTTGTCCGAGGTCGAGCGCGCCCTCTTCGAGGTCGCGCTGTCCCGCACCCGCGGTAACCTCACCAAGACCGCCGAGCTTCTCGGGGTCAACCGGGGGACCTTGCGTAAGCGCCTGAAAAAGTATGATCTCTGCTGACACCTCATGGCGGCCATCCAACGTGCGCTGCTGAGCGTATCGGACAAGACCGGGCTCACCGCTCTCGGGGCTTATCTGGCGGGGCGCCACATCGAGATCCTGTCGACCGGCGGGACGGCGCGGCAGCTCCGGGATCACGGGCTGCCCGTTTTCGAGGTCGCCGACTACACCGGTGCCCCGGAGATCCTGGGCGGGCGGGTGAAGACCCTGCACCCCAAGGTCCACGGCGGCATCCTGGCCCGACGTGGTCTCGATGAGACGCTCATGGCGGCGCATGGGATCGCGCCCATCGACCTCGTGGTCGTCAACCTCTACCCCTTCGAAGCGAGCGTCGCGCAACCCGGTTGCGGGCTCGCCGAGGCCATCGAGAACATCGATGTCGGCGGTCCTGCCATGCTGCGGGCCGGCGCCAAGAATTACCTGTCGGTGACCGTGGTGGTGGAGCCCGCGGATTACCCCCGCCTCATCGAGGAGATGGAGGCCAACTGCGGCGTGGTGCCGGAGGAGACACGCTATGAGCTGGCGTGCAAGGCCTTCGGCCATACCGCCCACTACGACGCCGCGATCGCCCGCTATCTCGCGGCGCGGGCGGGGGGCAGCGGGCCCCCAGACTTCGTAGGATTTCCGGCGCGCCTCTGTCTGGATCTCCAGAAGCGCGAGGACCTGCGCTATGGGGAGAACCCCCACCAGCACGGGGCCTTCTATGTCGAGCCGGCGCCCCCGGAGGGGAGCGTGGCGGCGGCGCGCATGCTCCAGGGCAAGCCGCTGTCCTACAACAACATCGCCGATGCCGACGCGGCCCTCGAATGCGCCTTCGCCTTCCGAGACCCGGTGTGCGTGATCGTCAAGCACGCGAACCCCTGTGGCGTGGCGCTCGGCACGACCCCCTTCGAGGCCTACGAGCGCGCCTACGAGGCCGATCCGACCTCCGCCTTCGGGGGTGTCATCGCCTTCAACCAGCCGCTCGACGAGGCCACGGCGGCGGCTATCCTGCGGCGGCAGTTCGTCGAGGTGATCGCGGCCCCCGAGGTCGAGCCGGGGGCCCTTGTGACGCTCCGCGGCAAGGCCGACGTGCGCGTCCTCGCCAGCGGCTATCCCGGATCCCCTGCGAGCCGCGGTTTCGACTGCAAGCGCGTCCAGGGCGGGCTCCTGGTCCAGGACCGGGACGATGCCGACGCCTCCCGTGATGCCCTGGAGGTCGTGACCCGGCGCGCCCCGACCGAGGCCGAGCTGTGCGATCTCCTGTTCGCCTTCCGGGTGGTCAAGTACGTGAAATCCAACGCCATCGTCTACGCCCACCGCGGGCAGACCGTGGGCATCGGGGCCGGCCAGATGAGCCGCGTGCAGAGCGCCAGGGTCGGTGTCGCCAAGGCCGCCGAGGCGGGGCTCGGGATAGCGGGTTCGGTCATGGCCTCGGACGCCTTCTTCCCGTTCCGCGACGGAATCGACGCCGCTGCGGGGGTCGGGGTAGCGGCCGTCATCCAGCCGGGTGGCTCGATGCGTGACCGGGAGATCATCGCCGCCGCCGATGAGCACGGGCTGGCGATGGTCCTGACGGGGATCCGTCATTTCCGCCACTGACGATCTGAAGGTTCTGGTGGTCGGCGGCGGTGGCCGCGAGCACGCCCTGTGTTGGAAGCTCGCCCAATCGCCGCGCGTTTCCGAGGTCTATGTGGCGCCCGGCAACGCCGGGACGGCCGCCGAGCCCAAGGGGCAGAACGTCGCGATCGCGTCCGAGGACCTCACGGGACTCGTGCGCTTCGCGGTTGCGAACCGGGTAGACCTCACCGTCGTCGGCCCCGAGGGACCACTCTGCGCCGGGATCGTGGATGATTTCGAAGCGGCCGGCCTGTCCTGTTTCGGGCCGAGGCGCGCGGCCGCGGCCCTCGAAGGGTCGAAGTCCTACGCCAAGGGCTTCATGAACCGGCATGCGATCCCGACCGCCGCCGGGGAGGGCTTTTCCGATCTCGATGCGGCGCGTGCCCACCTCTCGCGCCACGCTCTCCCGCTGGTCGTGAAGGCCGATGGCCTTTGCGCCGGGAAAGGGGTCGTGATCGCGCATACCCGAGGTGAAGCGCTCGCGGCGGCCGAGGCGATGCTGTCCGGAAAGGCCTTCGGTGCGGCCGGCCGGCGCATCGTGGTCGAGGCGTTCCTCGACGGAGAGGAGGCCAGCTTCATCGCGCTCTGCGACGGGCGGGAGGCCCTGCCGCTGCAAAGCTCCCAGGACCATAAGGCGCTTGGGGACGGCGATCGGGGCCCCAATACCGGGGGCATGGGCGCCTACTCCCCGGCCCCGGTGCTCGGCCCCGCGGTCCATGAGTGCGTGATGCGAGAGGTGATCGCCCCGGCCTTGCGCGGTATGGCGGAGGAAGGCCATCCCTATCGGGGGTTTCTGTACGCCGGGCTCATGATCGCGCCCGATGGGAGCCCGCGCGTGCTCGAGTTCAACTGCCGCCTGGGGGACCCCGAGGCCCAGGTGCTGCTCATGCGCCTGTGCTCGGACCTGGTCGAGCCTCTGGAAGCGGCGCTCGCCGGCCATCTGGCCGGGCTCGCGCCGGAGTGGGATCCGCGTCCCGCGCTCGGGGTGGTGCTGGCCGCCCGGGGCTATCCGGGCACATACCGCAAGGGCGACGTGATCACGGGCCTTCGGGACGCCGGCGATGCGGACACCCGGATCTTCCATGCGGGGACGGTCGCCGTGGGCGGCGCGGTGGTCACGGGGGGCGGCCGGGTCGCCTCGGTGTGCGCGCTCGGCGGCACGGTCGGCGAGGCCAGGTGGCGAGCCTACGAACGGCTGTCCCGGATCCACTTCGAGGGCATGCATTACCGCTGCGACGTCGGCGATCGGGCGATCGCGCGAGAGCGCGTCCGCTCGTAGTGCGATGACCGTCCATGTGTGCCATACTGGTGCGCCGGCGGGGAGTGGTGTGTTGTCCGTGGCCTCCGGCTATTAAGCTATTGGGTTGAATATAAAGACAATCAACTGATTCCAGGCCTATGGCACGGGGTATGCCGAACGTGCTGGAAAATAACGCAGTCACGAAATAGGCGTGGTGACGGGCACCCGACCGAGCGCCTCGCGAGCACAGGAAACCAGTTCCCAACATCCGAGACGCGCCCAATGACGAGTGGGTTTGCGATAACTTTCGATAATCGTTTGGCTGGGAGGAGAGGAGCGATGAAAAGCGCATATTACGTAGCGATCACCCTGCTCGGCGGGGTTTCCATGGTCTATGCCCAAGAGGAGGAGTCCACAGGCGAGGCAGCGGGAAGTGAGACAACCGCACCCTCTGGGATGATCGGTGAATCCTTCGGATACGATATTAATAGCGCTCCCGTGCTCCAGTCACTGGGGGTTACGGTTGGAGCTTGGTTCGCGGCCGGAGTCACCTATAATCCAGATATCCCCGATGATGAATTCAACGGTCTTACCACGTTTGCCGATCGGGCCAATACCATCATGCCCAATCAGTTCAATCTATACTTCGAGCGGGCGACGAACAAGGAAGGTGACCAGTTTGATTTGGGCTTTAGGGCCGATCTTATGATCGGTAGCGATGCACGTTTTACCCAAGCTACCGGTCTCGACGACGAAGTCGTTCAAGATCCGTTTGACGGAGGGCCGAGGTTCTTTGATTTCGCCGCACCTCAGCTATATCTCGAGATGTTCATGCCGCTAGGCAATGGGCTTAGCGCCAAGATAGGGCACTTCTATACGCCGATCGGTTACGAGGTCGTACCCGCAACCGGTAATTTCTTCTCTACCCATGCCTATACGATGCAGTATGGGGAACCTTTTACCCATACAGGCGTGTTATTTAGCTATCCTCTAACCGGAAATTTCACGCTCACGGCAGGGGCGGTGAATGGTTGGGATAATTGGGACGTGAATCCAGAACGCTTTAGCGGTCTAGGAGGATTGACATGGACCAGCGATAGCGGCGCTACTTCCGCGACCATTACGGGCGTTTCCGGTGACGACAAATTGAGTGGTGAGAATCGCTCACTTTATAGTATCGTGATTAGCCACCAATTAGTGGAACATCTCACCTGGGTATTGCAGCACGATAATGGGGCCGTGAAGGATGCGGATTCGCGCGGAACCGGAGAAGCCCGCTGGTACGGTATAAACTCCTACTTATTCTACGATGTGAATGATTCGTTGCGCGCCGGGCTACGCGGCGAGTGGTTCCACGACGATGAAGGCTTTCAGGTTGCCCCCATTGGATTTGGGAATCGTGCTGGTCCCGGCTTCGGAACCGGCGCAAGCTACTATGCGATCACAGCCGGATTGAACTGGAAGCCGTATACCTGGCTCGTCGTCCGTCCTGAAGTCCGGTATGATTGGGCAGATTTATCCGCCCCACCGGGTACGTCAGAGCCCTTTGACGGCGGCACCGATGAAGAGCAATTGTTGTTTGCGACCGATTTCGTCATCACCTTCTGAATTGGACCTGGTTGTTTGGAATAACGTAATTCAATGTTTGAGCGGATGGGCCGGATGCCGTGGCTTCTCTCTCGAGCAGCACCAACTGTAACGGAACCGTGGTATTCATGGTGTCGTCATTACAGTGCGGTCGGCGTCATGAGTCTCGAAAAACAGGGGACGGCGGGGCCGATTCGCTCGGTCCGCCGTCCGGCGGTTTATGGGCGGCACAGGAGTCTCAGCACGAGGTAGATCTATGAAACTGGTTACGGCAATCATCAAACCCTTCAAGCTCGACGATGCCCGGGAGGCCTTGTCGGAGGTGGGGGTGCAAGGTATCACCGTCACGGAGGTCAAGGGCTTCGGGCGGCAGAAGGGGCACACGGAGCTCTACCGTGGCGCCGAATACGTGGTGGACTTCCTGCCCAAGGTCAAGGTCGAGGTCGCGGTCACGGACGAACAGGTCGAGCCGGTCGTCGAGGCCATCATCAAGGCCACCAGCACCGGGAAGATCGGGGACGGGAAGATCTTCGTCTACGATCTGGCTCAGGTGATCCGGATCCGCACCGGTGAGACCGGCGCCGATGCTCTCTGAGGGGCGCTTGCGAGCGATGTATAGAATGTAGGGGGGAAAAGCAATGAAGAGGCTAGTGCGCCCCGTGGGGCACATGGGGAGGGTGGGGATCTTGCTGTTCGCGGTTTTCGGGATCGCCTGGATGGTCCCGTCCATGGCGCAAGAGGAAGGGGCCCTGCCGGAGGGCCGAGTCACGGCCCCGGAGGCCGAAGCGGAGACCCCGGTCGTCGAAGAAACGGTGGTCGAAGAGACCGCCGTCGCTGAAGAACCGTCGGCTCCGACCCTGAATTCCGGGGACACGGCCTGGATGCTGGCCGCGACGGCCTTGGTCTTGTTCATGACCGTTCCCGGGCTCGCGTTGTTCTATGCCGGTATGGTGCGGGCCAAGAACGTGCTGTCGGTCCTCATGCAGTGTTTCGCGATCACCTCGCTGGTCACGGTATTGTGGATGGCGGCGGGCTACAGCATGGCCTTCGACACCACGGGCATGGAGAAAGGGGTGGTCAATCTCTTCTCCTTCGTCGGGAGCCTCAACAAGGCCTTTCTGGAGGGGGTGACCCGCGACAGCCTTACTCTGGCGATACCGGAGACGGTCTTCATGACCTTCCAGGCAACCTTCGCGGTCATCACCCCGGCACTCATCGTCGGTGCCTTTGCCGAGCGCATGAAGTTCTCGGCACTGTTGTGGTTCATGGGGCTGTGGCTGCTCCTGGTCTACGCCCCGATCGCGCACATGGTCTGGAGCGGGGACGGCGCGCTGATGTGGGACTGGGGCGTACTCGACTTCGCGGGCGGCACGGTGGTACACATCAACGCCGGGATCGCCGGGATCGTCGCCGCCCTCGTGCTCGGCAAACGCAAGGGCTATCCCACAACCGCCATGCCGCCCCACAACCTGGCCTTCACGGTGGTCGGGGCCTCCATGCTGTGGGTCGGGTGGTTCGGCTTCAACGCCGGCAGCGCCGTGGCGGCAGACGGCAATGCCGGCATGGCCATGGCCGTCACCCAGATCGCGACCGCCACCGCGGCGCTCGCCTGGATGTTCAGCGAATGGCTGGCACACGGGAAACCGAGCGTGCTCGGGATCGCCTCGGGGGCGGTCGCCGGCCTCGTGGCGATCACGCCGGCCTCGGGCACGGCCGGCCCAATGGGCGCGCTATTGATCGGCGCGGTGGCGGGTACCGCTTGCTTCTTAGCCTCCACGAAGCTCAAGCGTGCCTGCGGTTACGACGACTCGCTGGATGTATTCGGCGTTCACGCTGTCGGCGGCATCGTCGGCGCCGTCCTGACGGGCGTGTGTGCCGGGACGCTCGGGGGCAAGGGGGTAACGGAGGGATTCACGCTCGGCGAGCAGGTCATTGCCCAGTGCAAGGCCGTCGGCATGACCATCGCGTACACCAGCATCATGAGCTTCATTCTGCTCAAGCTGCTCGATATCATCATCGGCCTCCGCGTGACCGAGGATCAAGAGAGCGAGGGACTGGACATCGCCCTCCACGACGAGCGAGGCTACAGCCTCTAGTCCGCATTTACGCCACCGCCCATCGCGAGGCCGCCGAGCGGATCGGCGGTCGTAGCAGGGGGGTGGTGGGAAATACGGGCTGGGGGAAACCGCTGGTGTGGGTCCCCGCGGGCGCTTCGGCGCCCGCTTTTTTTTCCGAGACGGGCCACCTCGACCGGTCGGCGGAGCCCGTCGCTCTCTACAGGCTCTTGTAGGTGCCGTCGTAGTAGGGCGCGGTGGCGGTGTGCTTGCGGCCGCACGTTTTTTCCTCTCATCCACGGTGAACTGCACGGGCGCGAACCGGGCGCCCGGATGCCATCTGTCGCAGAACGGCTGATTGCGCGACCGGCCACAGGCGCACCAATAGTAGGTGCCGGGGTCCAAATCCAGACCGTAGGGCGCTTTCTGCGGAGACACCGGTGTACTTATAGCACTCCGTTCCGATTTGGAGTCCTGAGCGGGTTGAATGCGCCGCCGCCGCACAGCATCCGATGGCCCGGACCATGCCGTCCGCTATGCTAAGCTAAGATTGAAGGATTTTTCCTACCAAACGCCTGCGGCGTCCATCAGTTATCGATACAAGCTCGCATGACAGAGCAGCCTCATCGCCCGCGCTCCGGGCAGTTCGAACCCCCGCCGGGAGTGGCCGCCGAGCTATTCCAGGCGCTTCTGCGCAAGGGCCACCCCCAGTCGCTGGGGTCGGGGACCGTGCTGTTTCATGCCGGTGACTCGGACCGCAGCGCCTATTATCTATTGTCAGGGGAGATGCGCTTGACCGACGAGCGCGGCGCCAGCGAACACCTGCGCGCCGGGACACCGGCCGCGAGGCGCCCGATCGCCCACCGCCTGCCGCGCACCGTGACCGCCATCGCCGCAGCCGACTGCAAGGTGGTCCGATTCGATCGCGAGGTCCTGGAGGCAGGCGCCTCGCGCGACACGCCGGGCGGGATCCAGGTTACCGAGATCCGTTCCGGTACCGGCCTCGCGCGGGACGAAGGCGCCTCGGACGACTGGATGACCCGCTTGCTGCAGTCCGGCACCTTCTCCCGCCTGCCGCCCGCCAAGCTCCAAGCCTTGTTCTTGCGCATCCAGGAACGGCCGGTGAGCGCGGGCGAGGTCATCGTGCGGCAAGGGGAGGAGGGTGACTGCTTTTACATCATCAAGCTCGGAAGGGCCAAGGTGACCCGGTCCTTGAAGGTCGGCACCGATCTGACCCTCGCGCAACTTTCGGCCGGCGATGGGTTCGGCGAGGAGGCACTGCTCACCGGGGCCGCGCGCAACGCCAGCGTCACGATGCTGACCGACGGGGTGGTGATGCGGCTTTCGAGACAGGATTTCGACGAATTGCTTCGCGAGACGACCGTCCGGAGGCTGTCCTTCTCGGATGCCCAGGAGAGGAAAGGGGCAATATGGATCGACGTGCGGCTGGAGCGCGAGCATCAGGGTGGGGCCATCGCAGGCAGCATCAACATCCCCTTGTTCATGATCCGTCTGAAGGCCGACGCCCTGGACCCCAAGAAAGACTACATCGTCTACTGTGACACCGGCCAGCGAAGCGCCGCTGCGGCCTTCCTTTTGACCGGCCGGGGACTCAACGTCTATATGCTGGACGGAGGCCTGGCCGCCGCGCAGCCATCCCGTGCCTGATCCCCCGCTGCCGGCCCCTGAAACATACCATCGGGGGCGCCTCGCCCCATGCCTGGACCATTACGCGGTTATGGGGAACCCGGTCGGCCATAGCCTGTCGCCCGAGATCCATGCCGCGTTCGCGCGGGAGACCGGAGAGCCCATCCGCTATACGGCCGAACTGGTGTCTCTCGAAGGCTTGACCGCAGCGGTCACGGCGTTCTTCGAGGCGGGCGGAAAGGGCCTCAACATCACGCTGCCTTTCAAACAGGCGGCCTTCCGGCTGTGCCGCCGGCCTAGCGAGCGCGCGCGGGTGGCCGGGGCGGTCAACACCTTATGGTACTCGCCGGACGGGGTTCTTCACGGTGACAACACCGATGGTGCCGGCCTGGTGCGCGACCTCATCGGCAATCACGATACCGGGCTCGCAGGGCTTCGGGTCCTTTTGCTCGGGGCGGGCGGGGCCGTGCGCGGGGTTATCGGGCCGATCCTGGAGAAGCGGCCGGCCGCGGTGGTCTGCGCCAACCGCACCCTGTCCAAGGCACTGGATTTGGGTCGAGACTTTCAGGGCCTCGGACTAGCCGAGGCCTGCGATTTTTCCGATCTGGCCGGCCGGGAGTTCGATGTCATCGTCAACGGCACTTCGGCGAGCCTGGCGGGCCGGCTTCCGCCGCTGCCGGACGGGATCCTGCGCAAGGGGGGGTGTTGCTACGATCTCGTGTATGCGCGAGCCCCCACCCCCTTCGTGCAGTGGGGGGTGCACCAGGGCGCGTCGCTCGCCATCGACGGTTTGGGCATGCTGGTGGAGCAGGCCGCCGAGTCGTTTTTCATCTGGCGCGGGGTTCGGCCCAAGACGCGGCCCGTCATCGAGAGGTTGCGGGGACCGTAGGAGCCGAATCATCAGTGGCGTCGATTGGAACGTGACGTGCTGGCCTTATCAACACCCCGAGGCCATGGTGGGTGCGCGGCCCATCATTTGCCCGACGTCGGGTTGGAACATGCGAAACTAGTTGATTTTTCAGAGCGGCTGGCCATTGCTCAAGAATTGACCGAATCGACGTAAGAGCCGCTGCGGCAGGCGTTCCGCGTCGATCCTCAGATACCTTCCACAGGGTTGTCCACAGATCCTGTGGGTAACCCGCTCGGGGTCCGAGGCGTGTCATGCGGGTAGCGCCGCACGCGAGCGCGGATCATTGGGTGGTCCGGGCCTCCCACTGCCGCCGGCTGAACTCGAAGTGCAGCATGCGTTCACTCTGTCCAGGACCCGCATCGGGCATCGGACCCTCGTGGGTATGCCGGAAGCCGAGCTTTTCTAGTTAGCACCCGCCGTGCCCCCGCATTGTCGGGAAGGCAGCTCGAGTAGATCCGGTCGAGCGTCAGGAAGCGGAAGCCAAAGGCGATAAGCATGCCCGTGGCCTCCGTGGCATAGCCGCGATGCCAGTGACGGTGCCCGATCAGATAGGCCAAGCGCGCCGTGCGAGGCTCGCTGGTGATACCGCGTAGGCTGCACAGCCCGACCAGCCCCGTGTCCCTCAGGATGGCGTAACTGTATTCCTCATCGGCCTCGCGCCTGCGGACAGATTCCTGGACCCAGCCCTGGACCCCCTTGGGCGCACAGCGCGTGGACAGGCATGGCGCCTCTCCGTACAGTGCCCGGATCCCCTCCGTCAGGCCGGGGTGAACGGGTACGAGGTCGATGGCCATCGTGGCCTTTCCTCGCCCATCGAAACCGTTGCCGTCATCACGCTAGTAGCCCTCATCAAAGCCCAACTCATTCTCATTAGATGGCGGCTCGCCGCCGGCCTATGCGTACCGGCCTGGTCTGCCTGGGACGCGCCGGTCACCATAGGCAATGATTGTGCCATGGATTCAGGCTTCGAGAGTTGTACGTAATACAATGATTTTGAACAGTAAGTCATCGACCAGGGGAGAGGGCCGGCCGGGCTTGGCCACCCTGGGCTCGGTAATCCATGAAATAGCGTGACTATCATGCTAATTTCGTGAGGCGGCTCCATCTAAGCCCGGCCACGACGCCCCCCCTTGCCGGGCAAAACGTGCGCCGCCCTGTGCCGGCTCGCCCGCTCGTGTTGCTCGCGAGTGTCGATGCCAGTGGCGCCGAAGGCTTCCGTGCCACGGAGGTCATGAAGGGCGCCGTCACCATCCGTGGCTAGTCGATACGGTACCCGGCGACCGAGAACCCCGAAGTGACGGCGATGCTCGTCGAGCTGGCGCCGGGGGGCGCAAGCGACCGCCACCAACATCCGATACCCCCCTATATCCAGGTCCTGCAGGGGACCCTCACGGTCGAGTTCGACAATGGTTCGCGCCAGTCTTTCGAGGCCGGTCGAGGTTTCCTCGAAGCCGTCGATACCTGGCACACGGCGAGGAACCTGGGCGAGGACCCGGTGAAGTTCCTGGTGGTCTTCATGGGCGAGCAGGGCAAGTCGAACTTTATGAGGTAACGGAGTAGGGCATGTAGTAAGGTGCGTGCCCAACACCCTCGCACATGTTGGGTGGCAGGTCCTGGCCACGCCAGCGGTGGCGCCCGCGACCGATCGTGGTCCAGGAATACCACCCGCGCGCGGTCTGCGTGATCTCTCGTCTTATATATCGCGCTGTGCCTAGTCGCGATCTCTTGAATCAGAGATCTGGTCCGGCAATCCCGAAAAACCAACCTAAGCCGCCTTCGGAGGGCAAGGTCCTATGAAACGATTCCTCGCGGCAGGCGTGCTGCTCTGCGCCGGTGTCCACGGCCCCTCCGCCCACGCCGAGGGGCGCTATCAGATGCTGGCAGTCCCAGATGCCACCGGTTTCGGGGGAGAGAAGATCGTGATCCTGGACACGGCGGGCGGCCACCTGTGGACCTGGAGCGAGCACGCCTCGACCCCCGGCGGGCCGGGCGGACGCTTCCTCATCTACCAGGGCCAGGTCCGGCCCGGCGGCAAGATGGGGGATGTCATCCAGAACGAGGAATGGCGCGGCAAGCGGCGCTGAGCGCCGGCTGGGCCTTCGAGCTCGGCGCCCTCGAGACCGTGCTGCCGGGCCTATTGTCGATGCAGGCAAACACGGCCGTCTGCTTCGTCCTCTCCGGCCCCAGGGGATTGTGCCGGGCCAGACGCCCTCGCTCGGACTCATGGGCGGGCTCGATAGATCGACCCTCCTGTCG
Organism: Gammaproteobacteria bacterium; assembly: GCA_050740695.1. Classification (GTDB taxonomy): domain Bacteria; phylum Pseudomonadota; class Gammaproteobacteria; order JACCXJ01; family JACCXJ01; genus JACCXJ01. The sequence continues at coordinate 63,001 of JBOIDR010000007.1, forward strand.
TGGCCACCGTAGCAAGCGTAGCCCCGATGGAGCGATAGCAGAAACGGGGAAAGCCCCCGGACAAACCGACCCCCGGATATCGCGCTGCGGTCCAATCCGGGACACCGCAACTGGCACCTTCGGTACCGCCCCCGGATCCCCGTGCTTGCATTAGAATACCGGCCAGGTAGCGTCTCTGCGGGGGAGCCTATGGGGAAAGGCCGATGGGCATAGAAGAGAGTGAGGGCACGGTCACGGCCGGACCCGGCGAACCGAGCCGTTGTGATGTCGCCGTCGTCGGCGGGGGGCCGGCGGGCTCGACCGTCTCGGCCTTGCTCGCGGAGAGGGGTTGGCATGTCGAGCTCCTGGAGAAGGACCACCACCCGCGCTTCCACATAGGGGAATCGCTCCTGCCGCACAGCATGCCCATGCTGGAACGCCTGGGCGTCCTCGACGCCGTCGAGGGCATCGGGATCCGCAAGTACGGTGCGGAGCTCTTGTCCCCCGAGGACGGCCGCACGCGCACCGTGTACTTCGCCAATGCGGTGGGGGAATCGCGGCCCTACGCCTATCAGGTCAAACGCGCCGAGTTCGACGAGATCCTGTTCCGCAACGCCGCCGCCAAGGGCGCCCGGGTCCACGAGGGGGTGCGCGTCAAACGGGTGGATTTCCGACCGAGCCAGCCATCGCTGGTGCATGCGGAGGACGGAACCGGGCGGGCCAGCGTATGGCAAGCGCGCTTCGTCATCGATGCCACCGGGCGCGATACTTTCCTCTCCACCCAGCTCGGCGGAAAGAAACCCAACCACGAGCACAAGAGCGCCGCGGTCTTCAGCCACTTCGCTTGTGTCGCACGACGGTCGGGCCTGGACGAGGGCAACATCAGCGTGGCCTGGTTCGAGCATGGCTGGTTCTGGATGATCCCCTTCAAGGACGGCACCATGAGCGTCGGCGCGGTGTGCTGGCCGTATTATCTGAAGGCCCGCAAGACCGGCCTCGATGCGTTCCTGTGGGACACCATCCGCCTGTGCCCACCCATCGCGGAGCGCATGCGCGAGGCCCGATCGCTCATGCCGGCCCAGACGGCGGGCAACTACTCCTACCGGCGCATGACCATGAGCGGGGCCGGCCATCTGTTCGTCGGCGATGCCTTCGCCTTCGTGGACCCGGTGTTCTCGAGCGGCGTACACCTGGCGCTCAACAGCGGCACGCTAGGCGCCGAGGTCGTGGATGCCCATCTTCGTGGCAGCCCGGCCTATCCCGCCCTCCTGCGGGATTTCGAGCGCACCGTCCGCCGCGGGGTCAAGACCTTTTCCTGGTTCATCTACCGCTTCACCCAACCGGCCTTTCGGGACCTGTTCCTGATCGAGGGCAGCCGGTTCGGCATCGAGCAGGCGGTCCTCGCGCTGCTCGCGGGCAACGCCTTCGGCCAGGCACCGGGGCGCGTCCCGGTGCTCATCTTCAAGCTCTGCTACTACCTCACGGCGCTGTTCAAGATAAGAGGAAATTGGTCCGCGTACCGGCGCCGGCGGCATCGATCGGATCTGCGCGCCGTCGGGACGTGAAGCGATCCCGCGGGGACCGCATGCCGGCCGCCGGGGTCCATGACGATGCACGGATCGGGCGGGAAGGGTCGTGCTGGGCCCCGTCGCTCGCGATCGTCCTCGGCGATGGGGATCCACCCGCTCCCGCGAGCGGCAAGGTGCTCGCGGAGATCCGCTACGGTGCGAGCAACGGGCGCAACGCAGCGGCCTCGCACCCGCTCATCGAGCTCGACCTTCCCCTGCTCGCCGGATCACTGGTAACGGAGCGCTGGACTACGAGCGCTCCGGTGACCTACCTTCACAAGACCTCCCTCGACACGGGCGGCCACACAGGCGGGATGCGGCTGGCAATGAACGGCGATGTCCTGTTCGGTCATCTCCCCGCGATCGAATCGCCGGGAGATCCCCTGGACGGGCTGGTTTATCGGAGCTACCAGGCCATCCTGGGCGAGACCCGGGCGCTCGGCTATCCGCACCTCTTGCGGGTGTGGAATTACTTTCCCGGCATCAACCGGGCAGAGGCCGGTCTGGAGCGCTATCAGCAGTTCTGTCTGGGCCGCTACCGGGCCTTCGCCGAACTGTCATCGGACTTGCGGCGATCGGACTTCCGTCGCCACCTCCCGGCGGCCACCGCCATCGGCACGCGCTCCGGTCCTCTGCAGATCTATTTCCTGGCCGGCAAGGCCCGCGGACTGCACCTCGAGAACCCGCGCCAGGTGAGCGCCTACAAATATCCGCCCCTCTATGGCCCACGCAGCCCATCCTTCGCGCGCGCCACCTTGTACGACGCGGGGCACGAGCAACACCTGTTCATCGCGGGGACATCCAGCATCGTTGGGCACGCCAGCCAGCACCCCGGCAACCCCTACCGCCAGGCCGTCGAGATCCTGCGCAACATCGAAACCGTGATCGCCACCGCCCGCTCGCTCCGCGACGGCGCGGGCCGTCCTATCGGTCTCACGGCCCAGGAGACGCAGGCCCTGCTCAAGGTCTATGTCCGCCACGCCGAGGATTTTTCCCTCGTGCAAACGGCCTTCGACGAACACCTGAGGTTTCCGGCCCGCTGCCTCTACCTAGGCGGCGCCATCTGCCGCGCCAACCTCTTAGTCGAGGCCGAGGCCGTGATCGGGGACGGAGAAGCTCGCGAGCCTCCTCCCGCCTGAAGTTAAGAAACCGCCTTTTTCGACGACGTAGACGCAGCCGTGCGGCTGGATCCGCACTACCGGTATATCACCCATTCCTGAAGGAACCGTCATGAACAGCAACGCCGCCGAGCTCACCACGATAGTCGATTACGCCGTCCTCGACACCCGTCTGGATGGCCGCCGCGAGGAGGTCCCGGCCCCGATCCGCCTCACCAAGCACTATTCGCTGCGCGGCGAGGTCGGCGCCGGGGGTGTCGGGCGCGTGCTCCTCGGCTTCGACGAACGCATCGGCCGCGAGGTCGCCATCAAGGAGATGCACGCGGACCCCGAGTTGATGGACCCACGCGTCTACGCGCGCTTCGTCCGCGAGGCCCAGATCACGGGCCGCCTGGAGCATCCCGGCATCGTTCCCGTCTACGATCTGGGGGCCACCTCCAAAGGGTCCCCATACTATGTGATGCGCCTGGTACGCGGCGACACTCTGTCCAAGGCCCTGGCGGCCTGCATCGCCGGCCGTCCCGAGGCCGGGCTGGCCAAACGACTGCAGCTCGTCGGCACCTTCATCGATATCTGCGAAGCCGTGGCCTACGCCCATTCCAGGGGCGTGGTCCACCGCGATCTCAAGCCCGGCAACGTCGTCTTGGGGGCCTTCGGTGAAACCATCCTCCTCGATTGGGGGCTCGCCAAGATCGCGGCCGAGGCCGATACGGCGGCCGCCGGCACCGTGCACCTCGCCGACGAGAGGCCCGCCGATCTGACCCGCCAAGGCGCCATCATGGGCACGCCCGCCTACATGGCACCCGAGCAGCTCGATCCCAGATTCGGGGACATCGATCCGCGTACGGATGTCTTCGCACTCGGCTGTATCCTTTACCAGATCTTGGTCGGTCACGCGCCGCTCGCCGGCGACGTCTGCACCATTCTGGGGGCGCTCGGCTCGCCCGAGCCCATGCCCTCCGCCCGCGAGGCGCCGGCGCCGGTGCCGCCCGAACTCGTCGCCATCTGCGACAAGGCCATGAGGAAAGACCAAGCCTTGCGATATCGGGATGCCGGCGAGCTGGCCGCCGAGCTGCGCGCCTATCGCGACGGAAGGCTGGTCAGCACCTATGCCTATTCGCGCGCCGAGCCCCTGCGCCGCTCGTTCGCCCGCAACAAGACGGCGGTCATCGCCGGCGCCGTCGCCATCGTCGCTGTCCTCATCGGCGCCGGCCTCGCCGTCGATTTCGGCCGTGACGCGCACCTAGCCCGGCGCGCTGCCGAAGCGGCCGAGCGTTCGGCAGGGGCCGCCCATGCGCGCGCCCACTCGGCGCTCGACAACATCACGCGTATCGCCGACCAAAACCTGCTGCAAGCCGGTACCCTAGCCAGGACACTGACCGCGGCGCTGGCCAAGAGTCCCTCCGGGACCGGGCTGTCGCCGCGATTCTTCGCGGACCTGCTGCCTCGGGACAGCGATGCCGTGGCGCGCGCCGTTTGGATCATCGACAGCGAAGGCCGGCTCGTCCACGGTCCCGACGCCGGCGAAATCGGCCGCAACTTCTTCCGTGACGAGCGCTACACGGCGGTCCCGACGCTCCACCAACTGGCCAAGGAGGTCCGGGACCAAGACGCCGGCATCGGCTTCTACGAATACCCCACGACCAACGGCGACGTCTCCTACCATATCGCGACCTGGCAGGAGGCCGAGATCGAAAACGGCCGTCCGTGGAAGGTCGCGGTGGTCGAGGTCTGGAAGTAGAGCCTCGCCCCTTCCAGAAACCACTACCGTGGATTGAGCGACCTGGCTTCGGCTAGATCCGGCCCGAGAGCAGCATGATGAGCACGACGAGCAGCACCACGCCCAATAAACCGCTCGGGCCGTAGCCCCATGTGCTGCTGTGCGGCCAAGTGGGGACCGCGCCGATCAGAAGCACAATTAACACGATTAGCAGTATAGTTCCTAATGACATCGCCTTATTTTCTCCGAGCTCAATGTCCCGGAATGGGCGTCCGATGACCAGTAATGCAAGTCTCCTATCAGTTGTCAATTGCATCCCCGCAGGAGGAAGATCACGAGCAGGATTGGAATTGGTACACCCACGAGCCACAAGAGAAGGTAACCCATCTTCCCTTCCTGCATTTTCATCGTCGTGGAGTGCTTGTGAAGCACTCGGCTCACGTGCCGATATTCGGTGCCTGTCTTGTCTCTCATAATCATCTCCTCTAAGAGGAAACCTTCTTCATCTCCGTGCCGCAACAACAGCGCGGAGGCTCCTTGCCGCCACCACCCGGTTTCGGGCCTTGTGTCACCTTCATTTCACAGCCGCAACCGGGATTCATGCACCGATACGTATTGCCTGTCTCCATCGTTACCCTCCAGATCCTCACTGCTCGGCGCTGCTCAATGGCCGTGCCGTGCTTTGTATGCCAGCATCAACGGTCTCGCTGGGCAGCTTCGATTATCCTTCCCCGATTATCCTTCCGTAGTTACAGCCGTCGTATCCAGCCGTCAGCCTCTTCCTCGGCCTTTTCCTTCGTATAACCGTACTTGGCCTGCAAGCGGCCAACGAGCTCCTCGCGCTTACCATCGATAATGTCGAGCTCGTCATCAGTAAGATCGCCCCACATCTGCTGGGCTTTGCCTTTTACTTGCTTCCAACTACCCTTGACTTGATCCCAGTTCATCGTTCATTCCTCCTATTCTTTCGGAAAAAAGTATCGTCGGGCCGCGCATGTCTCTGACTGCGGGCACCCCAGGGGGGGCAAGCTGCGTGCCGGGACCGCCTCAGAAACTTATTGCGTTTTATTTTAACAAGTTAGGCTCAGGCGTCAGCAAACTGCCGGATACGCCGACCAAGGGTATCGGTAGAATCTTCTAGGTCACCATGTAAGTTTAGCCCCTTAGGCAGAAGATCTCGAAAAGCCCATGCAACTCGAATCTACGGGAAATCTTGGCTCCTATAGAACGGCGTTTGGACGGGTCAGGCGAGTGCACCTTTGTAAAAATTCCGGCTCGCTTTGTGGCAGGCCGAAGGGAGTCGGCACTGGAAGTAGAGGGGCATCCTCGGGCCGATCGCCGGTCGATGTGCTCCGGGGGCGAGCGGAGCAGGCCGGGTTACGATCGGTTTGCGGCCCGGCGCTTCGGGCTCGTCCCGCTTTGGGGGATGAAGGGCCCGGGTCTATGCGCCGCGCCGGGTGAGTAGTTCGGGTCGGGCCTGCGGGACACCGGTGTAGGAGATGCCGTGGGCGGACGGCAAATATTCCGGGTGACCCAGGCCTACGCGTGGTTGGCGAGCTGGGCGAAGCGGCTGTCCTGGAAGGAGGTAGCGGTCTTCTCAGCAGCTGGCAGGTGGTCTTCGTTGCGGTCGAGATGGCGGTGGCCCAGGGCCGAGAGCACGGTCGGGGATCGAGTCTCCTGTATCGACGAGTCGCCTGGGGGCGGGGCTATCGGTAGCTGACGGTGGTTAGCGTTATGCCTCTTCGGTCAGCGCCTTCACTTCGGCAATCGCGCGTTCAAGCAATTCGCTCATATTACCCTCGTCACGCGGACTCACGCCGCGAGTTGCTCCATCTCCGGCTTGTACTGTCCGAGGCTCGCGAGGCCGTTGCACTTGGACCGGTGATAGAGGGCCTTCTGGGCTGTGACGACGTTGGCCGCTTTGCCTGACCACGTCTTGAGCGCGGGGTCCTGCAAGGCCCGCCCGTAGGAGAAGCTGAGCGGCCAGGGAAGCGCGCCCATTCCGTTCATGGCGTTCAGGTGCGCGGTGGCGGGCTCGGCCTTCTGGCCGCCCGACAGGAACACGATGCCCGCGACGGCGGCGGGTACGCTATTCCGCAGGCAGCGCACGGTCTCTTCGGCCACCTCGGCCACGCCGTTCTGCACCGGGTGTTGACGGGGTTGTAAAAGCGCGTGATTTTGGTGGTAAGTGCGGGTGCGATCGGTTGGGTCGAGGGCGCGATGTCAGAGCGGCGGCGATGTGAGAGGCACGTGGGTCGCTGCCGAAGAGGAT
>JBOIDR010000008.1:0-65177 GCA_050740695.1 Gammaproteobacteria bacterium
GGGGCAGCTCACCCTCAGTATGTCTGCCAATCCGGCGGTCCAAAAGGAATTGTTGCATTATCTAGAGGCACTGCAAGCCGCCTGAGATCCCCAAGTAAGCGACAATTTATGCAACGATAGGGTCTACAACACCATGACCTAGCCAGCTCGCGCCTCGCATCAGCCGGGAAAGCCGTCCACGAGCGCTTTCATCTCCAATTTCGCCGCATGGAGGAGCGAAACGCCGTCGCCCAGGAGCAGCGTGTCGAAATCGAGGTCGAGGAGCCCGCGCACGCTCTGCCTGAGCCGGGCGGGATCGTCCATGACCGCTTCGCGCAGCAGGTCGAGGTGTCCCGGCGGATTGCCGATGACGGCGTCCCCGACGATGAGGATGCGGCGCATGGGCCAGTGGAACGCCACCTCCCCGGGTGATTTGCCCGGAACGGCGACGACGTTGAACGGCCCGATCCGCGCCCCCACCTCAAGAGCACCGTCGATGAGCGCACCCTGGGCCTCCGCATACCCCGCATCGCTCTCATGAATCGCCGTCGGAGCCGAGGTCGCGGAGCGCAGCCGGTTGGCGGCGCGGGTATGGTTGCGATTTGTGATGAGGATGCGTGCAACCCCTAGCGTCGTGATCGCTTCCAGCACCTCGTCGCTCATCGGGACCGGATCGACGGCCAGGGTGCCATCCTCGGAACGGATCAGGTAGCCGTTAAAGTCGTAGCCGTGCGGCTCGGAGTACCAGGACCAGGTGAAGACGTCGCCCAGGATTTCATGCATGGCGGCCGGTCCTCACGGAACCCTACTCGAAACGCAATCCACCCGCCGGTGCCGGGCGGCGTTACGAGCCCGCCTGCCCCTTGAAGAACTGCACCAACTGCTGCGCGGGCACGTAGCCGCCGAGCTCCTCGCCATTATCGGTGATCACGGTGGGTGTCCCCTGGATCCCCATGCGCCGGCCGAGGTCATAGTGGCGTTTGACCGGGTTGTCACAGGTCGCCGAGGACACGGGTTTCCCCAACTTGGCATCGGTCAGGGCCTGCTGCTGGTCCTTGGCACACCACACCGATATCGATTTCGCGAACGACTCCGAGCCTGCGCCGGCGCGCGGGAAAGCCAGGTAGCGCACGGCGATCCCCGCCTGGTTCAGCTCTCCGACCTGTTGATGGAATTTGCGGCAGTAGCCGCAATCGATATCCGTATAGACGTAGAGGACGTGCTGGATGTCCTCTGGCGCGAACTCGATCATGGTCTCAGGCGGTACCGCCTTGAGCGCCTTGAGGCGTACCTGGCCGCGGTGCTCCGCGCTGAGATTGCGCCGACTGTCGAGCTCCAAGAGATCCCCCTTCAACAGGTAACGGCCGTCGGCGCTGATATAGACGAGGTCGCCCTCCAAAGCGACCTCGTAGAGGCCGTCCACCGGAGAGCGGTTAACGGAGCCGACTTCGATCCCCGGCAGGGCCTTGCCGACCCGGTTCGCCAGGTCCTTTTCGGTCAACGGCGCCGCGGCGCTCACACCGGACAAGATCAACGCGGATGCACAGAATAGGGGTAAACGCATGATGAACTCCTCAAAATCGGACTCGCCGTTCCCACGGCCTGATCGTGACGGACTTATGGTTGCCGGCCGGGGCTCAACGGCACCGGCCGACAGCCGATAGAGCAGCGAACCAAACGACGCCGCACGCCGCGCGACTGGGTACTGTACCACATGGACGTAATGTCCCATCCGACGACTGTCGGGAAATACCGCCTGCTCCACGAGATCGGCAAGGGGAGCATGGGTCGGGTTTACCTCGGACATGACGCTCTCATCGAACGCGACGTGGCTGTCAAGATCGCGCTTCCCGAGCGCCTCGCCTGCCCACGGACCGGACAGCACTACGAGAGGCTCTTCTTCCGCGAAGCCAAGACGGCCGGGAGGTTGACGCACCAGGATATCGCCGCGGTGTTCGATGCCGGTATAGACCACGGCCTGCCCTATATCGTTCTGGAGTACGTGGCGGGGGGGCGGACTCTCGCCGATTTCTGTGCCCCCGGCAAGCTGTTGCCGATCGGGGAGGCCATCAAGGTCATACACAAGTGTGCCACGGCGCTCGACTATGCCCATGAGAGGGGCGTGGTACACCGCGACATCAAACCGAACAACATCCTCCTCGGCCCGGACCAGGCGGTCAAGATCTCGGACTTCGGTATCGCCGTGGTTCCGGATCTCGAGGACGACGATATTCACGCGGGCTCTCCGCTGTACATGTCGCCGGAGCAGATCCGGCGAGAACCCCTGACCGGCCAGAGCGACCTGTTCTCACTCGGCTCGGTGATGTACCGCGCACTGACCGGGAAGCACCCCTTCGCAGCGGCACGGATCGCCACCATCAGCGACATGGTCCTGCACGACGAACCACCTCCAATGCGCGAGCTGCGACCGGAGATCCCCGAGATCCTGGAGCGTATCGCCCGCAAGGCCATGGCCAAGGACCGGCGGCGCCGCTACCGCAGCGGCCTTGACCTGGCCGCCGATCTGAGCCTGGTGTTCGACTACCTGACACCCAAGTCGCACTGAGCCGACCGGCAGCGCCGTCAACCGCGGGGATGGTGCTCTGCGTGCAACGCCTTGAGCCGCGCCCGTGCCACGTGCGTATAGATCTGGGTCGTCGAGATATCGCGATGTCCCAGAAGCAGTTGAACGACACGCAGATCCGCGCCGTGATCGAGGAGATGGGTGGCGAAGGCATGGCGCAGGGTGTGTGGCGACAGAGGCTTTGCGATGCCGGCACGCATGGCGTAGCGTTTGATGAGATACCAGAACGCCTGGCGGGTCAGGGGCCTCCCGCGCCGCGTGACGAACAGAAAGTCGGACGGCGCGTTCGCCAGGAGCACGGGTCGGGACTGCCGCAGGTAGCGATCGAGTAGATCCAGCGCGCCAGCGCCGAGCGGGACCAGGCGGTCCTTGCCACCCTTGCCGGTGACGCGCACCGTCGCCTGCCTGGGGTTGTAGCGGCCGGCCCGCAGCCCCACCAATTCGGAAACCCGGAGTCCCGAGGCGTAGAGCGTTTCCAACATCGCGGCATCGCGCAGCCCCAGGAGCGCCTCGCGGTCGGGGGCACCGAGGAGCGCATCGACCTCCGTCTCGCTGAGGGCGGCGGGCAAGGCCCGTCCCAGGCGTACTCCCTCCACCTGCGCACTCGGGTCCTCGCCGAGGCTGCACCAGTGCACCAGGTGCCGGTAGAAGCCACGCAGACTCGACAGGCGTCGGGCCATGGTCCGCACCGTGCGGCCCGGGTGCGATGCGGCCCCCAGGAAACCCAGCACATCGCTGCGTTGTGCCTCGAGCACCCCCAACCCTTGGCCGCGTAGCCAGTCGGCATACCGCGTGAGATCGCTGCGATAGGCGGCGAGGGTGTTGTCGGACAGCCCGCGTTCCAACCACACGGCGTCCAGAAACCCCTCGATGAGCCGGAGGTCTCCGGGTTCCGCCGGTTCTGGGCTAGGCCGAGGGCTAGGAAATGGCTCGCTCATGCCGGAGCAGCCAGCGTTTGATGCAAAGGCCGGGTTCGGAGCGGCCCCTGTACCCGCCGAGGCCCTCGGCCGCGACCACGCGGTGACACGGGACCACGATATGGGGAGGGGGTTCGCCCCGCAGGCGCCCGCGACGGCGTCGCGTGGCCCACTGTCCGAGAGTCGCGCCAGCTCCCGTACTTGCCGCACGGGATAACAGGCGCCAGACCCGTCTCTGGAACGGTGTGCCCGCGTTCGTGCTCACCCGCCTGTCCCATCGAAGCGCCACCCCGAAATCGAGGCCGGCCCGACATCCAAGAAGTTGCCGTGCGCGTTATTGGCGGGCGGTGATCTTTTCCTTGATGCGCGCCGCCTTGCCGCTCAAGTGGCGGGTGTAATAGAGCTTGGCCCGGCGCACATCGCCCCGTCGCTTCACGGTGATAGCGTGAATGAGCGGGCTGTGGAGTTGAAACACACGCTCGACGCCCTCGCCGTGCGACAGCTTCCGAACGGTGAACGAGGAGTTGAGCCCCCGGTTGCGTCTGGCGATCACCACGCCCTCGAAAGCCTGCAGGCGTTCGCGCTCCCCTTCCTTCACCTTGACCTGGACGACCACCGTGTCCCCGGGCCAAAACGCCGGGACCTCGCGGGTCATCATCTCCGATTCGATCTGTTGAATGATCTGGCTCATGCTCGTTCTCAGTAAACTCTTTTCGATTCCTTCCCCCTGGAAGGGGGAAAGGTAGGATTCGGGGCTCGGGTTTCTCAGAACCATGCGACTCTCAACCCCCACCCTCATCCTCCCCCTGCCAGGGGGAGCGAATAAGCCGGTGCTCCCCAAGGTACTCTTCCAGGAGCGTGGCCTCGTCCGGGCCAAACGAGCGTTCGGCCAGGAGGTCCGGCCGTCTGATCCAGGTCCGCCCCAGCGCCGCCTTCAGCCGCCAACGCCGGATCGCCCGGTGGTCGCCCGTGAGCAGCACCGGCGGCACCGCCCGCCCATCGATCACCTCGGGCCGCGTGTAGTGCGGGTGATCCAGGAGCCCCGTCTGGAACGACTCCTCGCGTGCCGAGTCGGCGTGCCCGAGGACGTCCGGGAGCAGGCGCACCATCGCATCGATCAGCACCATGGCCGCGATCTCACCCCCGCTCAGGACATAATCGCCGATCGACCATTCCTCGTCCACCTGCGACACGAGCACCCGCTCGTCCACGCCCTCGTAGCGGCCGGCCACGATCACCAGCGGCCCCTGGCCGGCCAGCCCCACGACCGCCGCCTGATCGAGGCGCCGACCCTGGGGCGTCATCGCGATCACACCGGCCCCGTGCCCTAGAGCGCCGCGCGCAGCGGCGATGGCGTCCACCAGCGGCCGGTACATCATCACCATCCCGGGGCCGCCGCCATACGGGCGATCATCCACGGCCCGGTAATTGCCCGTGGCGAAGTCCCGGGGATTGCGTGTCTCGATCCGGAGGTCACCCCGGGCCACCGCGCGCCCGCTAACCCCGTAGTCCATGATCGCCCGAAACATCTCGGGGAACAGCGTGACCACCGCGATCCGAAGCATCGATCACTCATCCGGGCCGATCAATCATCCAAACGCCAATCGATCTCCAACCGGCGGTTCGCCAGATCGACGTTATGGACGTACACCCCCTCCACGTAGGGGACCAGGCGATCGCGCTCGCCGCGCACGATCAAAACGTCGTTCGCCCCCGTGTCCAGCATGCCGACGACGCTCCCGAGATAGTGGCCGGACGGGGTGTAGGCCTCCAGGCCGATGAGATCCACCCAATAGCGCTCACCGGCCTGCAAAGGTCTGAGCTGCGAGCGCCGCACGGCGATGTCCGAGCCCACGAGCCCCCTCGCACGATCGCGATCGCCGAAGCCCTCCAGATACGCGATGAGCCGCTTCTGGAGGGCGTAGGCATTGGTCCTGACGACGGCCTGCCAGGCGCCGCCGAAGTCCAGATACCAGGGCGTGTACTCGAGGATCCCCTCGGCGGGACGGGTGTAGGAATACACCTTGAGCCCCCCTTGGAGGCCGTGCAAGCCCCCGACGCGGCCCAGGACTACGAACCCCGCGCCGCCTGGCGAAGCCGTATCTATTACCTTTTGTGCTATGGCGATCGGCGACATCGCGCCGCGGGCAGCGCGGCCGAGAGCCGGCTAGGCCGGCGGGGCGTGCTTCTTGAGCAGGCCGGCGACCCGCGCGGAGGCCTTGGCGCCACGGGTCAGCCAATGGCCGGCACGCGCCACATCGATCTTGCAGCCGCCGGCCGCTTCACCGGCCAGGGGGTCCAGGTAGCCGATGCGCTCGATATGGCGCCCATCGCGGCGATTCCGGCTGTCCGTCACCACGATGTGGTAGAAGGGCCTCTTCTTGGTGCCGTGGCGGCTGAGACGAATGCTAACCATGAGTCCTCGGAAAACTGTTGTTCGAAAATATCATTTCACCCCTATTAGGGGCGCTTTCGGGAACGCAGTAGCGAGTCCCTTACGCTCTCGCCCGCTCCCCGGCGTTCACGGCCTTCATGCTGAGCCGGATGCGCCCCTGCTTGTCCACCTCCAAGACCTTCACCTTGACCATATCCCCTTCCCGGAGCTTGTCCCCGACGTTCTCCACGCGCTCCTCGGAGATCTGGGAGATGTGCACGAGCCCGTCCTTGCCGGGCAGGATGGTGACGAAGGCCCCGAAGTCCATGAGTTTGGCGACCCGGCCTTCATAGATCATCCCCACCTGCACATCGGCCGTGATCTGCTCGACGCGGCGGCGTGCCTCCTGTCCGGCGGCGTTGTCGACGGAGGCGATCTTCACGGTGCCGTCGTCGGAGATATCGATGACGGCGCCGGTCTGCTCGGTGATGGCGCGGATGGTGGTGCCGCCCTTGCCGATCACGTCTCTGATCTTCTCGGGATCGATCTTGATGGTGATGATGCGCGGCGCATATTCGGACATCTCGGTACGCGGTTTGTCCAAGACGGCATTCATCTCTTGCAAGATATGCAAGCGTCCCGCGCGCGCCTGGGCGAGCGCGACCTCCATGATCTCGCGGGTGATCCCGCTGATCTTGATGTCCATCTGCAGCGCCGTGACGCCAGCCTTGGTGCCGGCCACCTTGAAGTCCATGTCGCCCAGGTGGTCCTCATCGCCCATGATGTCGGACAACACGGCGAACTTATCACCCTCCTTGACGAGGCCCATGGCGATGCCCGCGACCGGCGCCTTGACCGGAACACCGGCATCCATGAGCGAGAGGCTGGTCCCGCACACCGTGGCCATGGAGCTCGATCCGTTCGATTCGGTGATCTCGGACACCACGCGGATCACATAGGGGAACTCCTCCGGGTCCGGCATGACCGCCAGCACCCCGCGCTTGGCCAGACGTCCGTGACCGATCTCGCGACGCTTGGGCGACCCGACCCGGCCGGTTTCACCGACGCAGTAGGGGGGGAAGTTGTAATGCAGGAGGAACGGATCCCGGCGCTCGCCCTCGATGGCATCGATGATCTGCGCGTCGCGCTCGGTGCCAAGCGCCGTGATCACGAGTGCCTGAGTCTCGCCGCGTGTGAAGAGCGCCGAGCCATGGGTCCGCGGCAATAGCCCGACCCGGATCTGGATAGGCCGCACGGCGTCCATCGGCCGCCCATCGATGCGCTTGCGCTCGTCCAGGATCATGTGCCGCACCAGCTCATGCTCGTTCCGTTCGAAGGCGTGGGCCATCTGCGCGTCGGTCCACTTGGATGGCGCATCCGTGGAAGTCCCGCCGCCCAGGGCGGCGACGGCCTCTTTGCGCAGGGCACCCAGGGAGTCGCGACGCGCAAGCTTGTCGGTCGTGGCATAGGCCTCGCGCAGCCGCCCGCCCAGGAAGGACCGGACACGCTCCTCGAGCGCCTGATCCGCCGCCGGCGGGCTCCACGCCCAGGCGCCGGCCCCTGCTTCTTCGCGCAGGGCACAGATGTGGTCGATCGCGATCTGCATCTCTGCATGCCCGAACATGAGCGCGCCGAGCATCACCTCCTCGGACAATTGATCGGCCTCCGATTCCACCATGAGCACCGAGCTCTCTGTCCCCGCAACCACCAGGTTGAGCGCCGAGGTCTCGAGCCGGCCGAAGGTCGGGTTCAGCACGTATTGCCCGTCGATGTAGCCCACCCGCGCGGCGCCGATCGGCCCCTCGAACGGGAGGCCCGACAGGCTGACCGCGGCCGATGCACCGAGCAACGCCGGGATGTCGGGGTCGATCTCGGGATCCAGCGACAGGACCGTGGCGATGATCTGGACCTCGTGATGGAAGCCCTTGGGGAAAAGAGGCCGCAAGGGCCGGTCGATCAGGCGCGAGGTGAGCGTCTCCTTCTCGCTCGGACGCCCTTCGCGCTTGAAGAACCCGCCCGGGATCTTGCCCGCGGCATAGGTACGTTCCTGGTAGTCGACTGTCAAGGGGAAGAAGTCGCGGCCCGGGATCGCCGCCTTGTTCCCGACCACGCTCACCAGGACGACGGTGTCGCCCATGCTGGCCATCACCGCGGCCGTGGCCTGCCGCGCTATCTCTCCGGTCTCCAGCACCACGGTCCGGGGACCATACTCGAAGCTTCTTTTTATTGCTGGCATGACAGGGCTCCCCCGCCAATTTCAATGGGCAAGCTCAATGGGCCTTCTTGCGCCGCCACGATGATCGAGCGGTCCCCGGCTATTTCCGCAGACCCAAGACCGCTATCAGATCGCGGTAGCGCTGCAGGTGGTAGGTCTTCAGATACTCCAGGAGCTTGCGGCGTTTGTTCACTATCCGCAAAAGCCCCTGCCGAGAATGGTGGTCTCTCTGGTGGGCCTTGAAGTGCTCGGCGAGGTCCTCGATGCGACGGGTCAATAGGGCAACTTGCACCTCGGGCGATCCCGTATCACCGGGCGCGAGTCGGTGCTTATCGACGATGTCTTTCTTTGCCTCGGCGGTCAGCACTATGCTCATCCCCCCTATTGGTATAGATGCCTTGGCTCGATGCCTCGAGGCGCGTGATGGCGCAAGCGGTTAATCTAAATGACCCCAAGAACGGACTATTCTAATATCCCCAGGAGAGGACGACAAGCGAGGCACGCGCCGCTCATGCCGTCCTGAGCAGTCGCCGTGGCGCGATGCGGCCGTCGTCCTGCACCTCGCCGATCCCCAGGAACCTGCGCCGATCGTCGTAGAGCTTGACGAGGCCCGCCTTGGGCGCGTGCGCCACCAGGACCGCCTGACCCTGCCCCAGGTAATAGGTCGCATCCCGGGACAGCGCGACGGCGGGTTCCCCGGGCAAGACGCAATCGAGCGGCAGGAGCCTGGCATCGAGCGCCGCGAGACCCATGGATGCGATCTCGGTGAGCCCGCAGAGGTCGATGGCATCGCGCACCTCGAAGCCCCCGACCGCGGTTCGTTCCAAGGCCGCGACATGCGCCCCGCAACCGAGGGCCTCTCCGATGTCCTCGGCCAGTGTGCGGAGATAGGTCCCCTTGGAACAGCGCACGGTGATCTCGAGTGCGTCTCCCAGAAAGCGGACCAGGTCGAGCGCATGGATCACGATCGGACGCGGCTGGCGCTCGATAGCGATGCCGCGATGGGCCAGCTCGTAGAGCCGTTGGCCCCGGTGCTTGAGCGCCGAGTGCATGGGCGGCACCTGGGTCTTTGCGCCCCGGATGGCGCGGAGGACCCCAGCGACGCGCGCCGCGTCCACGTCCACGACCGGTCGTTCCCTGACCACCTCCCCTTCGGCGTCTCCGGTGGTCGTCACCACCCCGAGCTTCACGATCGCCCGATAGCACTTGTCGGCGTTGAGCAGGAAGCCGGAAAGCTTGGTGGCCTCGCCGAAACAGATCGGCAGTAGCCCCGTGGCGAGCCGGTCCAGACTGCCCGTATGGCCGGCCTTGCGGGCTTGATAGAGGCGTTTGACGCATTGCAGGGCCTCGTTCGAGCTTAGGCCCCGCGATTTGATGAATAGCAGGATGCCGCTCACATCACGGCGCGGCCACCGTTGCAAGACCATAGGTTCGAGATCAGGGGGGTTCGAGAACAGGCGGCGCGGGGGGATCGGGACGCGCGCCATCTACTCCTGACACAAGGGGGTGCGGTCGGGATCCGCCGTCGGAGTGCCGGGAGCGCCGTTCGAGCCCGCGAGCAGCGCGTTGATCCGCGCCGCGCGCGCCTGTGTGTCATCGGCGACGATCACGAGCCGTGGCGCCACCCGCAGGCGCAGCGCCTTCGCGACATGGGCTCGATAGCGCCCGACACGACGCTGTATGCGAGCGATGGGATCGGGAACGCCTCCCGAGAGCGCCGAGACATAGACCCTGGCATGCCGCAGATCGCGGCTGAGCACGACGCTCGTGATGCTCAGAAGACCCAGACCGCGTTCCCGCGCCTCCGCCTGCAAGAGCGGGGCGAGCGTGCGCTGGATGAGGGCCGCGACACGCAGGGTACGGTCTTCGCCACCCCGCGCCCGTTCTATCCGAAAAAAAGGGGTCGGAGTCAATTTCGATTCGGCCTCGCGGGGTATTCGAGTCTTTATCCTACGAAATTGACTCCGACCCCTTTTTTTCGGATCACAGGCTGCGGGCCAGCTCGACCCGTTCGAAGACCTCGATCTGATCGCCGGCTTTGACGTCATTGTAGTCCTTGACTCCGATCCCGCATTCGGTGCCGGACTTGACCTCGGCGACATCGTCGCGGAAGCGGCGTAAGGACTCCAAGCCGCCTTCGAAGATCACGATATTGTCGCGCAGCACCCGGATGGGGCTGTTGCGGCGCACCACGCCGCTCGTCACGATGCAGCCGGCGATGGCGCCGAAGCGCGATGAGCGGAACACGTCGCGGACCTCCGCGTTACCGATGATCGTCTCTTTGACCTCCGGCGCCAGGAGGCCGCTCATCACCGCCTTCACATCGCCGATGACGTCGTAGATGATGCTGTAATAGCGCAGATCGATACCGGTGTCCTCGACCCGCCTGCGTGCCGAGGCGTCGGCGCGGACATTGAAGCCGATGATAGCGGCGCGCGATGTCACGGCCAGATTGACATCGGATTCGGTGATCCCACCCATGCCGCTCGCGATGATATCGACGCGCACCTCGTCGGTGGACAGGCCGGTCAGGGCATCGCAGAGCGCCTCCGCGGAACCCTGTACGTCGGCCTTGATGAGCAGGTTCACGGCGCTGGTCTTGCCCTCCTCCATCTGGGAAAGGACATTGCCGAGCTTCTGGGCCTGCTGCCGGGCCAGCTTGCCCTCGCGCTGCTTGCTGTGGCGGACCTGCGCGATGTCGCGCGCCCGGCGCTCATCGGGGGCGACCTGGGCCTCGTCACCGGCATTGGGGACATTGGACAGACCCAATACCTCGACCGGCAGCGACGGCCCGGCCTCGTCGATGAACCGCCCATTCTCGTCCAGCATCGCGCGGATGCGGCCAAACTCCTGCCCGCACAGGAGCACATCGCCTTTCCGAAGCATGCCGCTTTGGACCAGGACCGTGGCCACCGGTCCACGCCCCTTATCGAGCCGCGCCTCGATCACGGTGCCGGAGGCCGGGCCGTCCCGGACGGCGGTGAGCTCCATCACCTCGGCCTGCAACAGGATGGCCTCCAACAAGGCATCGATCCCCTCGCCGGTCTTGGCAGACACCGGGGCAAATAGGATCTCGCCGCCCCACTCCTCGGGCAGGATGCCGTGCCCCGACAACTCTTGTTTGACGCGCTCCGGATCGGCCCCCGGTTTGTCGATCTTGGTGACGGCGACCAGGATTGGGACCGCGGCGGCCTTGGCATGCTGGATGGCCTCGACCGTCTGGGTCTTGACGCCGTCGTCGGCGGCAACCACCAGGATGACGATGTCCGTCACCTTGGCGCCGCGGGCGCGCATCGCGGTGAAGGCCGCATGCCCGGGGGTATCGAGGAAGGTGATGCTGCCTCGGTCGGTCGAGACGTGATAGGCACCGATGTGCTGCGTGATCCCGCCGGCCTCACCCGCCGCGACTCGGGTGCGCCGGATGTGATCGAGCAGGGACGTCTTACCGTGATCGACATGCCCCATGATGGTCACCACGGGCGATCGCGGATCGGCCTCTCTTTCGCCCGCGGAGGTGGTGCGGACGAGATCGGCCTCGAGCGCGTCGTCGTCCAAGAGCCTGGCCTTGTGCCCCATCTCTTCCACGACGATGGCGGCGGTGTCCTGGTCGATGATCTGGTTGATGGTCGCCATCGTCCCCACGTTCATCAGACACTTGATAACCTCGGCGGCCTTGACCGACATCCTCTGGGCCAGCTCCGCGACCGTCACGCGCTCCGGTATCGCGACCTCGCGCACGATGGGCGCGGTCGGCATCGCGAATCCATGCCGGGTCGTGATGGGCACGACCACCCGCCGCGCCAGCGGCTTTCTCTTGCGGCGCCCCGACTTGCTGGTCGCGACGTGCAACTCCTGACGGCCCGGCGCGGGTGCGCCATCTCCCTTCTGGCGCCGCGCCGGTGCTCGCTCCGGCCGCCGGACTTCGGGCGCCGCCGCCGGCTCCGGCGCTGGCGCGGGGACGACCGCGGGTGCCTCGCGTGCCTCTTTCTCCGCGGCGCGGGCGGCCTCGCGCGCCTCGGCCTCCTGGGCCTCGCGCTCGGCCGCCTCGCGCTTCTGGCGTTCCTCTTCCTGACGTAGCTCCTCCGCAAGGCGGGTCTCTGCCTGGGCGGCTTGCTCGAGGGCCAGGAGGCGTTCACGCTCGGCCGTCTCTTCGGCGCGTTTCTGGGTCTCTCCCTCCGTCATGACGCTGCGCTTGACGTAGGTGCGGCGCTTGCGGAACTCGACGCTCACGGTCTTGGTGGTGGTGCGCGCCCCGCGGCGCTCGACCGAGAGCTTGATCTCGCTCATGGTCTTGCGCTGCAAGACGATGCGCGTCGGCTCCTTGCCTTCGGCAGCCCGCCCATGGCGCTGTCGGAGGTGCGACAGCAAGGCGCCCTTCTCGTTTTCGGTGATGGTATCGCCGGCCTGGCGGTTGGCCAGTCCCGCCTCGTCGAGTTGTGCGATCAAGCGATCCACGGTGATCCCGACCACCTGGGCGAACTGTTCGACCGTCACGTCAGCCATCGAGCCTGTCTCCGACCGGTTGCCCCTCTGCGGCCGATGCGAACCACGGGGCACGCGCCACCATGATGAGCTCGGCGGCGCGTTCCGGGGCGATGTCCCCGACCTCGCAGAGCTCGTCTACCGATTGATCCGCCAGGTCCTCCAGGGTCAGGATGCCGTGACTGGCCAGGGTGTACGCCAGATCGGGGTCCATGCCCGCCATGGTCAGCAGATCCTCGGCGGGCTTGATGTCGCCCATGCGCTCTTCGTTGGCGATGGCGCGGGTCAACAGCCAGTCCTTCGCCCGATTGCGCAGCTCCACGATCAGATCGGGATCGAATTCCTCGATATCGTGCATCTCCTTCTCGGGCACGAAGGCCACCTCCTCGATGCTGGAAAACCCCTCCTGGGCCAGGATGTTGGCGATCTCCTCGTCGACCTCTAGGCTCTCCATGAACATCTTCTGGATGCGCTGGATCTCGGTCTCGGTCTTCTCGGCGGCCTCCGCCTCGGTCATGACGTTCAGCTCCCAGCCGGTGAGCTGGCTCGCCAGGCGCACGTTCTGGCCGCTGCGCCCGATGGCCTGGGAGAGCTGATCCTCGACCACGGCCACGTCCATGCTGTGGGAATCTTCGTCCACCAGGATCGACACGACGTCGGCCGGCGCCATGGCGTTGATGACGAACTGCGCGGGGTTCTCGTTCCACTGGATGATGTCCACCCGCTCGCCGCAGAGCTCGTTGGAGACGGCCTGTACCCGCGAGCCGCGCATCCCGACGCACGCGCCGACGGGATCGATGCGAGGGTCGCGGCTGCGCACGGCAATCTTGGCCCGCACCCCGGGGTCGCGTGCCGCACCGAGGACGTCGATGAGCCCTTCGCCGATCTCGGGAACCTCAAGGCGGAACAGCTCGATCAGGAGATCGCTCGCGGTCCGGCTCACGAACAACTGCGGGCCGCGCTTCTCCGGCCGCACATCGCGCAGATAGCCGCGCATCCGATCGCCGGGCCGCACGATCTCCCGCGGCAGCATCTCTTCCTTGGCGATCAACGCCTCGGCGTTGCCGCCGAGATCCAGGATCACGTTGCCGCGCTCCACCCGCTTGACCGTGCCGGTCACGAGCTGGCCCTTGCGGTCCTGATAGGCCTCGAGCACCTGGGCGCGTTCGGCATCGCGGACCTTCTGCACGATCACCTGCTTGGCCGTCTGCGCCGCGATGCGGCCGAACTCCGAGGCCTCTATCGGCTCCTCGATGAAGTGACCGATCTCGATATCCGCTCTCTCGATACCCACTGGGGTCTCGCGCGCCTGACTCAAGAGGATCTGGCGATCGGGAACGAAGACGCCGCTCGTATCCGCGACTTCGTCCTCGAGGTCGCCGGTGTGAACCCGCGGGGGTGGGGGCGGGGCGACTCGATACTCGGCCGCGTCGTCCACCACCTGCCAGCGCCGGAAGGCCTCGTAGTCGCCGGTCGTCCGGTCGATCGCGACGCGCACGTCCACGTCCTCGCGAAAACGTCGCTTGGTGGCGCTGGCGAGCGCGGCCTCCAGGGCCTCGAAGATGATGTCCTTCGCGACACCCTTCTCGTTCGACACCACCTCTACCACGGTCAAGATCTCTTTGTTCATACCATCCGTCCGCGCTGCCTGCCAATCGATCTCGTAAACAACGGCACCTCGGGCACCAGGCGCGCCCTGTGGATCATGACAAACGGGATCGCATAGTCGCGACCGTCCTCGGTGATGCGCACGTCGTTTCCCTCCACGGCCGCGACGAGCCCCACGAAGCGCCGGCGGCCGGCCATCGGCTGTTTCAGCTCCATGCGTATCCTCCGGCCCCTGAACCGCGCGTAGTGCTCCAAGCGGTACAAGGGTCGGTCGAGCCCCGGCGACGATACCTCCAGGGTATAGGCGCCCCGCAGCGGATCCTCGACATCCAGGATCCCGCCGAGTTGCCGGCTCACCCGCTCGCAATCGTGCAATGTGATACCCGTCTCGCTGTCGATATAAACCCGCACCAGCGATCGCGTCTTGCCGACGATGTGCTCCACGCCGATGAGCTCGTAACCAAGCGCCCGCACCGCGGGCTCGAACAATCGTTCCAGTGCCGCTCGTTGACCCATTGCTCACTCTCTGTCCTACCCCGCTCCGAGCATGCCTTCCGGTTGCGCCGCTATCCGTCCCGCACCTAGACGCCCCCCGTCAACGCGAAGCGGGGCAATCTATGGCCTTACCAAGTCTATGGCCTTATCAAAGGATATGGCCCTTCCAACCTAATCGAAAGCAAAAAGCCCCGACGACGGGGCTTTCAACTTCCTGGTAGCGGGGGCAGGATTTGAACCTGCGACCTTCGGGTTATGAGCCCGACGAGCTGCCAGACTGCTCCACCCCGCAATGGTCGGATACCAATTATAGGGAAAACCGCTACCGCGTTTCAAGTCACTCGCACGCGCCACACCTCCGCAGGGCAGCGCGCCTACCGGGACGGGCGGATGGCGCGGGCGATGCCGCGCGGGCGGGGCTATACTGGGCTGGATCGACTGGATGGGAGGGTTCTGTCATGTCGAATATACGCTTGGCGGCGGTGGCCGGGCATTTCTATCCGGATGACCCCGACGAACTGCGTCAGCGGGTGTGCGACTATCTGACCGCAGCCGCACCCTTGCCCGATGTACCGCTGTCCGATAGACGGCTCAGGGCCCTCATCGCGCCCCACGCCGGTTATGTCTACTCCGGGCCCGTAGCGGCCAGCGCCTACTCGTCTCTCGCCCCCGCCCGGCAGAGCGTGCGCCGGGTGGTGCTCCTGGGTCCCTCGCATCGCGTCTACCTCAAGGGCCTGGCGCGGTCCACCGCGGAGGCCTTCCGGACGCCGCTCGGGGACGTACCGCTCGATGAGGCGGCCCGGCTGTCGGCGCTCTCCGATATTAGGCCCAACGACCGGGCGCATCTCGCCGAACACAGCATCGAGGTCCATCTGCCGTTCCTGCAGGTGGTCCTGGAGCGCTTCACGAT
Source organism: Gammaproteobacteria bacterium (assembly GCA_050740695.1). Lineage (GTDB taxonomy): Bacteria > Pseudomonadota > Gammaproteobacteria > JACCXJ01 > JACCXJ01 > JACCXJ01. The sequence goes on from JBOIDR010000008.1 coordinate 15,565, forward strand.
CGTGCCTCTGGTCGTGGGAGATGCCGGCCCCAAAGAGGTCGGTGAGGTCATCGAGAGGCTCTCCGGGGGCCCCGAGACGCTGGTGGTGGTCAGCTCCGATCTGAGCCATTACCTGGACTACGAGAGCGCGACCCGGTGTGACCGGGAGACGACGCTCGCCATCGAGGCCCGGCGCACCAATCTTGCGCCCGATCAGGCCTGCGGCTCGGCGCCCATCAACGGCCTCCTGCACTACGCGCGGCGCATGCGGCTCACGGTGACGACCCTGGACCTGCGCAACTCCGGCGACACCGCCGGCCCCCGGCACCAGGTCGTCGGTTATGGGGCCTATGCGATCCATTGAAATGCGATCCACTAGAGATCACGGCACGAGACGTCACGTCACTGGACCTCATCCCATTGGGACTCGGACCATCTCCGCACCGCTGCGCCGCCGGTTGGGTGAGATCGCCTGGGCATCGATCCGTCACGGGCTCGCGCACCATCGCTCGGTGGATCTCACGGGCCGGGCGTTTCCGCCCCGCCTCTTGGCGCACCAGAGCGCCTTCGTCACCCTGCATCGCAGCGACACGCTCCGGGGTTGCGTCGGGAGCATCCAAGCCTACCGCCCGCTGGTCGAGGATGTGGCGGCCAACGCCTATGCCGCCGCCTTCGAGGACCCGCGCTTCGAGGCCGTGCGCGCCGATGAGCTACCCGATCTCGCCGTCCACATCGCCGTCCTGTCCGCCACCACGGCCATCGCCTTCGCGTCGGAACGGGACCTCTACGCAAAGCTCCGCCCGGGCATCGATGGCATCGTCATCGAGCAGGGCGCGCGGTGCGCGACCTTTTTACCGGCGGTCTGGGACACCCTCCCGGACCCGGCCGCGTTCCTGCACGAGCTGCGGCACAAGGCGGGCATCCCACCCGCCGACGGATGGCTGGACCTCCGGGTCTGGCGGTATACGGTAGATTCTTTCGTCGCATGACGCGGTCGAGGGACCTGCGTGCCCGGTCTACCGCTTCTTTTTTTCAAAGTACGGCACGCCACCCTGGTGTAGCACGGGTCAAAGTGGTCAGAGCTCTTTACGGGATATTCCTCGCCGTCTTTTCCGGCCTTCCGCGTCTGGCCTGGCCGATCTTACACCCCGCCACCGCCTCCACCCGCTCTTTGGAACGGCACGTGGAGCTTGCGGACATCAAGTCCCAATACCACGCCAAACGCGCCCTCGAGATCGCCGCAGGCGGGTGGCCACAACCTCCTCACCCACGGTCTGCCACGGTAAAGAAATAGCAACCTCCTTTCAGTCGGCAACGCCGGTAAATCGTCATGTTTAGCGATCAATCGGCCACCACCTTGTCGATACCTTTTCGACCAACGCCGTTGTGGTCGTTGTAGTAGAGGCGATAGCCGAACCCATCGTATCCATGCACGTCTATTGATGGGTTTCGCTCCGCTCTATCCATCCTACGGCTCGATGCGACATCCGCTCAGGCGTTCGAGTGAAGACGGGTTCAGGTGCGCTTTCCAATCCTCGTCCTGGTCGGGTCTGGGCATCAGGAATAAGTGGTCGAACAGGCGCACCTCGGCTTCGAGCGCGTGGGGCGCAGATACCCCGTGCCCTTGACCTTGCGTCCGTCCGGAGGCGACCGGGCGGCGCAAGGGGGCGGTAATGCTGACGTCGGGCCGAAGGCCGTGCGGCGCGCGCTACACTGGGGCGCTAACCTCGGATCCGCGGGTAGCTTCGCCTATGTTCGGCTCCAGTACGTCGAGGGCCTCCGCAGTGAGGTCGCCATTGCGAGCCTCTTGATAGCTACGATGTGCGGTCTGCTCGTGGTGTTCTTGCTACGCGGCCCCCGGCGCGAGAGATGCGCGCCACGCCATTCACCCTGGGCCTGTGTGGCTTCGCCGTCCTCTATTACTGGCTGTTCGATCTTTGATACAAGATGGACCAGAGATGGGCGCGATCCTGGGTTCGTACCTCGTGCTCGGTGCGTCGGCGAGTTGGCTGATGAGCCTGGAGCGGGGTTCGATAGGCCCGTCCGCGATCGAGCGCCTTGATCGAACCCGCCACACCACCATCCTGAGCCCGATGAGCGCGACCACCGCCGCGAACCCGCGGCGCAGGGTCGCGACCGGCAGGGCGTGGACGAGGCGCGCGCCCTGGCAACCTCCTGTTCCTGCGCCATCGCGTCAGCGCGGTCCGGCGCAGCTTGCCTATCTCATTACAGGTAGCTTGAAAACGGTTCCTGCAATACTTGTATCGCCTCCATGATGAGATTACAATTTGCTGGTAGGGGCATCAATCGTAGCGCTTGTCAAACATCATGCAAGGCTCCCTCGACCTTCTATAATCAATTGATTGACTTATACAACAGTGTTGGTGGCTAGGGTATTTGCCGTATGAACCGCGATTTATCGCCTAACAGCGATACCGCGCTCGGTGCCGCCAATCCCGATTTGCCTCCGCCGCCCGCGCGACCGGGGCCCGGGGAATGCTGTGAAGGTGGTTGCGATTTGTGTGTGTGGGTGTATTACGAACGCGCCTACGAGCGTTGGAGCCAGCAATGCGAGGACATCAAAGCACGGAAAGCCGCCGTAAATCCGTCCGACGCTTTGGCATCGAGAGATCCATTCGCAGGTACCTAACTGAACGTCGCGGCTATGGTTGAGCCGCCGGGGAAGGGCACTCAGCGCATATCCGGGGTAAGGTATGGGCCTGAGCTTTTGCATCTCCAAGACGCACAGCTCTGCCCCCGAGGTCTTCATTGTGCCGTTACCGCAATATATCGCGACAGAATTTGCGGGTAGCGCAGTTTGCCTGTAAACTACCGGACCACGCATTCGACCCCGACAGTTGGGCGGTGTAGGGCTATGAGTGGACCTTCTGTTTTATATTTGATAGGCAAGAGAGGCATTGATCTCGATGACGACCAAAGCATGGTGTACCGCGGTTCTTGTGTTGCTTGTTTCCCTCGGGCTCTGGGCATGCAGTGAGCAGGAATCCTTATGCAAGAAAGCGATGAATATGAAATCCGATGAGCTCAGGGTAACCGACACGACTCGAAAGAAGTTTCTCGACCAATGCCGTAGCAAAGGGATGGCATATACTACCGAACAATGGAAATGCCTTATAACAAGAATGGAACAACGAGACGCTTATCAGAAGGCGATGGCGACATGTATTCCCGAGTAGTGGGCGAGGGTGGCGAGCTAGTTTCCCGCTCCGATCGTTAATCCCTTCCCCTCGCGCGTCGGCTGTGTTTCGACTGGTCGAAGTATCGTCGCAAAAGGGCGAGAAACCGCAGTCGTCGGTTGTGCCCTGCTCGACCGGAATGTACCTGGCCGCTTCGAGGATTCGGTTCCCGAATTTCCTCGGGCGTCTCGATCCTAGGTTCGATCGGCGCGACGACACCGTTCGAAAAGATCCGGGCGAGCGTGCTCGGCACTGCGCTGGCGGCGGACGTGATCGGAGGCGGGTGATGGAGCCGAGAGACGACGAGGAAAAGCTGCTGCGCTCCGTCGCCTCACAGGTATTCTCCTCGCGCGACAGCGTGTCGAGGAGGAGCTCGTCCGGGCAAAGGAAGCGTTGGAGCTGAAGACCCAAGAGCTCGCCCGTTCTCTCGCGATGATGCGCGCGACCCTTGAATCCAGCACCGACGGGATTTCGAGATTCTACTCCAAATGGCCTGATCCCGGCCGCGATCCCCTCCCACCGGGTTCCACTTCCTGAGCCGACAGTTCCCTTTGGCCTGCCTCTATTGCCGCGAGCAACAGTTGCTGGTGCAACACGCGAACGGAAAGCGCATCGCAGATCTGGCTGGACTCTCGTAAGAGTCTGAGCTATTCGCGAAACGCATCGCGGCAAACCGGGCGAACATGGACAGCAGTGTCAAGGAATATGCCGGTGTCATCGAGCCTATGACCAAGTTCGATAACTGGACGTTAGAGCGCGTATTGAACGAGCCGGACCCGGAACGGAATACCGCTCCCGTAAGGCCGCTGGTGGCCGCCGACTACAACCGGTTCGTCGCGACCCGCGAGCTTCCCTTCACAAACCCTCACTTGCCGAGCCGAAAGCTCGCCAAGAGGCGCTTCGGCACCGCCTCATTCTTTAGGTGCACATAGCGCGGCAGACCGTTTTCGTAGGGCGGATAGTCCTCGCCCTGGATGAGCGGCGCCAGATAGCGCCGGCAGGCGGCCGTGATCCCGTAACCGTCCTCGCTGATGTAGTCGCGCGGCATCTTCTTCTCGACATTGGCCACCTCGGAGAGTCGCGCCTCGCCGATCTCCCAGACATAGGGGCTGTCGCTCTTGCGGACGATGGTCGGCATGACGGCGTTCTTTCCCGCGACCGCGAGCTCCACCGCGGCGCGCCCGAGCGCATAGGCCTGCTCGACATCGGTCTTGGAGGCGATGTGGCGCGCGGCGCGCTGCAGATAATCGGCCACGGCCCAATGGTATTTGTAACCCAGGGCCTCTTTGACGATGCGCGCCAGGATGGGGGCCACACCGCCCAATTGCGCATGACCGAAGGCATCGCGGGTGCCGCCCTCGGACAGGAACTCTCCGGCGGCGTTCTTGATGCCCTCGGAGGCCACGATCACGCAATAACCCTCCCGTCCCACCGCTTCCTTGACGCGCTCCAAGAAGTGCCCCTGGTCGAAGGGGATCTCCGGAAACAGGATGAGGTGCGGGGCATCGCCGGGGTGCTCCTGCGCCAGCCCGCCGGCGGCCGCGATCCAGCCCGCGTGCCGGCCCATCACCTCCATGACGAAGACCTTGGTCGAGGTCTTAGCCATGGAGGCGACATCGAAGGCCGCCTCGCGCACCGATACCGCCACGTATTTGGCGACCGAGCCGAACCCCGGACAGGTGTCGGTGATGGCGAGGTCGTTGTCCACGGTCTTCGGGATCCCGATGCAGGTGAGGGGATAAGAGACGGACTGCGCCATCTGGGTGATCTTGTAAGAGGTATCCTGGGAGTCCCCCCCGCCGTTGTAGAAGAAATACCCGATGTCGTGCGCCCTGAACACCTCGATGAGGCGCTCGTACTCGGTGCGGTTCTGCGTGAGGCCCTTGAGCTTGTAGCGAGACGAACCGAAGGCACCGGCCGGGGTGTGGCGCAGGGCGGCGATCGCCTCGGGCGACTCCCGGCCGGTGTCGATGAGGTCCTCGGTCAATGCACCGATGATCCCATGCCGCCCGGCGTACACCGAGCCGATATCGTCCGGGTGGCTGCGGGCCGTCTCGATGAGCCCGCAGGCGGTGGCGTTGATCACCGCCGTCACACCGCCCGATTGTGCATAGAACGCGTTTCTCGTCGTCATCGCGGGATCCTCACGGCCCGCTCCTGGTGCGGCACCGGGGTGCGATACTACCGGCTGCACGCGCCGGCGCCAAGCGCCCCTGAGCACTAAAAATGGGGGGACAGGAACTTGACATCCGGCCTCAAGTCTACAAGCTTTTGTCGGGCACCCGCGAGGCCATCGTCCATCAGAACCAGGCGCCCATCAGAACGACACCCTTGACTCTTAACCCCCTTCCCCGCCGCCCCTCGCTCTTCTGCGCGGGCTGCCTGGTGATGGCCCTGCTCCTCGCCCAGCCCGCCGCGGCACAGGACCTACCGGATTTCGGCGATTCCGCGGGCGGGATCATCTCGCCCGAGCAGGAGCGGCGTCTCGGCGAAGACCTGCTGCGCCACCTGCGCAGTCACGCCCACCTCATCGAAGACCCCGAGATCGAGGCCTATGTTGGATCGATGGGCACGCGCCTCGTGACCCAGAGCGATTACCGCGCACGGCGCCCGTTCACCTTCTTCCTCGTCGATGACCCGGCCATCAATGCCTTCGCGGCCCCCGGTGGGTTCATCGGCATCCACAGCGGTCTAATCCTGCACACACAGGCCGAGGCCGAGCTGGCCGGGGTACTGGCGCACGAGATCGCGCACGTCACCCAGCGCCACATGGCGCGCAGCTTCGAGCGTGCCTCCCAGCTCAGCATCCCGGTGGCGGCGGCCATGCTGGGCGCGCTCTTGCTCGGCACGCAGAACCCCGAGGCCGGACAGGCCGCGCTGGCGGCGATCTCCGCCGGCAGCGTCCAAAATCGGATCGACTTCACGCGCGCCAACGAGGAAGAGGCGGACCGAGTGGGGATGCAGACCCTGGTCCGCAGCGGCTTCGACCCCATGGGCATTCCGGCCTTCTTCGAGCGCCTGCAGCGTGCAAACCGCTTGAGTGAAAATGCGGAGCTGCCGGAGTTCCTGCGCACCCATCCGGTGACGGTGTCGCGCATCTCCGACGCCCGCAGCCGTGCCGATCAGCTCCCGCGCGGGAGCTACCAGGACAGCATGGGGTTTTATCTCATGCGCGCCAAGCTTCAGGTATCGGCCATGCAACGACCTCTGGCCGCCGTCGAGTATTTCGCGACCCGCATCAAGGGCACGAGCGGCGGCGCGGGACAGGCGGCCCGCTATGGCTATGCCCTGGCGCTCACCAAGGCCGCCCAGCACGACAAGGCCCGCTCCGAGATCCAGGCGCTGTTGCGGGCCGATGGCGAGCAGCCGGCCTATCTCCTGGCCGCGGCGCGCCTCGATCTCGCCGCTGGCCGCACCCCGGCGGGCCTTACGGTCTATCGCAACCTGTTGGGCCTTTATCCCGGTTACCGGCCGGCCGTCCTCGGCTACGTCGAGGCCCTGATGGCGGCCGGCAAACCCCGCGATGCGCTCAAGGTGCTGGGCGATTATGCCCGGGATCACGAACGCGATCTCACCTATTACCGCCTGCTGGCGGAGGCCGAAGGCAAGGCCGGCGCGGTGGTCGAGGCCCAGATCGCCATGGCCGAGCAGCGTTTCCTCTCGGGGGAGACGGAGCTGGCCTGCGAACAACTGCGCTTCGCCCAGCGTTCCCGAACCACCGACCATTACCAGCGCGAGCGCATCGCGGCGCGGCTCAAGGAACTGGCGCGACAGCTCGCCCGCGAACGCGAGGAAAGAGACGAAAGCGACTGGATCGTGCGGCGGGGGCCGTGCACGGTCGAACCCAGTTCCTGAAGCACCCGCCTTCGCAATGCCCGCGCGGAGCACGTAACATACCGCGCTTTGAGCAAGGTGGGGGGGTGCATGAGTCCGGTCCTGAGGGCCCTGAGGGGGGTATTCGTGTCCGCGGTGATACGGCTCGTCGAGACCTCGGCGCGCACCGCGCCGCTCCTCCTCCCCGCCATGCTGCTGCTCACCGGCGGTCTCCTCTACTACACCAAGACCCATCTCGCCCTGAACTCGAACACCGCCGAGATGCTGGACCCGAACCTCGCGTTCCGCCGGATGGAGCGCGAGCTGGAGCGGGCCTTTCCGCAGCTCGCCGACAACATCGTGGTGGTGGTCGAGGCCGAAACCCCGGCCGAGGCCGACGATGTGGCAGATGCCCTGGCCGAACGTATCCGGCTGAACCGGGAGGTGGTCGAGTCCGTCTATCGGCCGGGCGGCGGTCCATTCTTCGCGCAGCATGGGCTCCTGTACCTGGATCGCGACGCGCTGTGGGACCTGGACGAGCGCTTCGCCGAAGCGGAACCCTTCCTGGGCACGATGGCCGAGGACCCGAGCCTCTCCGGCCTCTTCACCATGCTGGGCCGGGCCTTCGGCGAGGACCTGAGCCGCGACACGCGGGCGATCCTCCAGAAGGTCCTGGACCGGATCAGCCAGGCCATCCAGTCGCCGCCGGAGGCCGCACGGCCGGTGTCCTGGCGCGAGGCCTGGCTGTCCGAATCTCGGCCTGCCGGCGTCCCCAGACAGAGCTTCATTCTGGCTCGGCCGCGCCTCGATTTCACCAGCCTCGAGCCCGCCGGTAGGGCCCTCGACTACCTGCACACCCTCGCGGCCGATCCCGAGGTCAAGCGTCACCGGGCGCGTGTCCGGCTCACCGGCTCGGTGGCCATGCAGAGCGAGGAACTGGCCAATGTCTCCGAGGACGCCGGGCTCACCACCGGGCTCTCGTTCGGGCTCGTGTGCCTGACCTTGTTCCTCGCCCTGCGCTCGCCGCGCATGGTCGTGTGCATCCTGGTGACCCTGGTCGTCGGCCTGGTCTGGACCGCCGCCGCGGCGTGCTTCGTGATCGGGCCGCTCAACCTCATCTCCGTCAACTTCGCCGTGCTCTTCATCGGGATGGGAGTAGATTTCATGATCCAGTTCGCGATGCGTTATCGCGAGGAGTTCGACCGCGAGGACGAGACCGCGGTCCAGGCCCTGACGGATGCCAGCGCCGGCGTCGGTGGGGCCCTGGCGGTCGCCGCCGTCGCGGCCGCGGTGAGCTTCATTGCCTTCGCGCCGACGAGCTACCGCGGCCTCGCCGAGCTCGGGATCATCGCCGCCATGGGCATGGGGATCGCACTGTTCTCGTCGCTCACCCTGCTGCCGGCGCTCATCGCGGTGTTCCCTTTGCGCGCGGTGTACAAAGGGCACCGCCCGAACCCGCTGGCCTGGCTCGGCAGGCCGCTGGTCGTGCATCGGCGCGCCGTGCTCCTGGGGATCCTGGCGCTCGCGCTCGGGGCCTTGAGCCTCGCCCGCAAGGTGGAGTTCGACTTCGATCCCCTGAACCTCCGCGACCCGACCACCGAGGCGGTCGCGACCTTCAAGGACCTCTTGCGCGACCCCGATACCAGCCCCTACACCATCCAGGTGCTGGAACGGGACCTGGAGGCGGCGCAGGCGCTCGCCACGCGCCTCGAGGCGCTGCCCGCGGTCGACAAGGCCGTGACCTTGGCGAGCTATGTCCCCGGGGACCAGGAGCAGAAGCTCGAGATCATCGCGGACATGAACCTCGTCCTGGCGCCGCTCGTCATCGATAGTGGTCCGCACGAGCCGCCCGCGCCGGGAAAGACGATAGCGGTGCTCGAGTCCTTTCAGTCCCAGCTCGCGGAGCTCCAGACCAAGACCGAGGATGCGGCCTTTGCCGCGAGCCTGGGCCGGTTGGGCGAAGCGCTCTCGGGGCTGCGTGCCAGCGCGGACTGGGACCGCGACCGGCTTCGGGCGATCGAGCCCCTGGTGATCGGGGACTTCCCCATGGTGTTGAGCCGGCTTCGCCGGCTCCTGTCGGCGGGCCCGGTCACACTGGAGGACCTGCCCGCCGAGCTTCGCGAACGCTACCTCGCCGCGGATGGGCGGGCGCGCGTCGAGGTCTTTCCGAAGGCCGATCTCAGCGATCGTCAGGCGCTGCGGGACTTCGTCGCGGCCGCGCGCTCCGTAGCCCCCCACGCCACCGGCTCACCGGTGGCGCTCCTCGAAGGCGGGAATGCGGTGATCGAGGCCTGTCTCATCGCCACCGGCCTGGGCCTTATCGCGACCGGGGTCCTGATGCTCCTGGTCCTGCGCAGCCTGTCGTTCGCCTTCATGGCCTTCGTGCCCCTGGTCCTCGCCCTCATCCTGACCGTGGGCAGCTCGGTGGCCTTCTCGCTGCCCTTCAATCTCGCCAACATCATCGCCCTTCCCCTCCTCATCGGGCTCGCCAACGCCTACGGGATCTATCTCGTCATGCGCAAACGCACCGGCGGCGACGTCGTGCAACTGTTCCGCGGCAGCACCCCCGTGGCGGTCCTGTTCAGCGCGCTCACCGCCATCGTGTCCTTCGGCACGCTCGCGATCGCGCGCCACCCGGGCATGGCGTACATGGGGATCTTGATCACCCTGTCCTTGAGCTACGCGGTCGTGTCCTCGATCGTGCTCCTGCCGGCCTTGATGGCGGTATCGGATCAAAGGCGCGGTGGGGCCGGGTGAGGAACCGGTACCGGAAAATCCCTACCCCCGCCAGCATTGCATGCAAGCAAGGGATCCACACGCATCGATGCCTGCGGCCTGTCTGGCGTTGGGTTCCTCCCCTGGTGTGGCGGAGGAGGGCGACGGGCGGGACGAGGACACGCACAGTCCCGCCGGCGCGATCGAGCTGCCGGTGATCGAGGTGATCGCGACCACACCCTTGCCGGCGCTCGGCACGCCGCTCGATAAAGTCCCGGCCAACGTACAGTCGCTGACCGCCGAAGACGTGGAGGAACAGAATCCCCTCGATCTCTCGGAGATGTTGTTCGACAACATCGGCAGCGTGAACATCAACGCCGCTCAGAACAACCCCTTCCAGAACGATCTGGAATACCGCGGGTTCCTGGCCTCGCCGCTGGTCGGCAGCGCCATCGGCCTATCCCTGTATATGGATGGCGTGCGCATCAACGAAGGATTCGGTGACACGGTGAACTGGGACCTGATCCCGCAGTCGGCCATCTCCAGCGTGGACCTCATCCCGGGTACGATGATCGAGGTCGTGGAGGCTTTCCCGGTGCCGGCTCGCCATTGGATTCAGCTACGCCTTCGCCGCCCCAAAAAAAGACCGGCGACTCCCTTCCGTCGGCCGCACGTATGAGTCATGGGCACCGACTTCTGTGCGCTTGCTTCGTCGCGGTCATTGCCTCGACCGCAGTCCTCGGTGCACAACGTCTCGGACCGCGGGACGTAGACCGATTGCCGGCAGGACTTGCGGACGCGCGAGTGCGCTACGCCGCGAGCGACCCATTGCAGGTCGGCGAGCTCCGTCTACCGAGCGGTGCGGGACCGTTCCCGGTCGCTATCGTGATCCATGGCGGCTGTTGGGTGGCGAGGTTCGCGACCTTGCAGAACACGGCGGCTCTCGCCGACGCCCTTCGTGAGGCCGGCGTGGCGACCTGGAACATCGAGTACCGGCGATTGGACGATCCGGGTGGCGGGTGGCCCGGCACCTTCACGGATGTCGCTGCGGCGGCCGATCACGTGCCGACCCTCGCGAAGCAGTACCCATTCGATCTCTCGCGTGTTGTGGTCGTGGGGCACTCCGCTGGCGCCCACCTCGCTCTCTGGCTGGCCGCCAGGCTGCGCCTGCCACCCGGCAGTCCGCTGTATCGGGACACGCCGCTCCGGGTCCGCGGGGTGATCGCGTTGGCTGGACCCGGCGATCTGCGTAACTTCACGACCTACGCACGCGACATCTGCGGCGCACCCGTCGTTGAGCGATTGCTGGGCGGGACCCCGCAGGCCGTGCCGGAACGATACGCCCAGGCATCGCCGATGGAGCTCCTGCCGCTCGGCACGCGGCAAGTCCTGATCGTCGGCGCAGAAGACGGCGTGATGCCCGCCCGAGCGCGCGATGCGTACATCGCCGCCGCGATCCAGGCGGGAGACTCGGCCGAGTCCGTTGTGGTACCCGGAGCGGGGCACTTCGAGGTCATTGCACCGTCGTCGCCCGCATGGCCCATCGTCCGAGAAACGATCCTGGACCTACTGGACAGTCGTAGCAGATAGGTCGCAGTTTGACGAACCGTTCAAGCGGATGGCCAGGAAGCTGCGATTATAGTCGAGGGCGAGCGCGGTGAAGGCCGCGCCGATCGGGGTGCTGACCGCGGCCACGCCGACGCGCGAGAGCCACATTCCGTTCACACGGGTGTAGACCGCCGGTACGCGAGGCGGGCTCGCAAACCGGGCCGTCATCGGCGCTCGCGTGTCCCGAGAGCGGAGTGAGCACTTCCCTTTCCCGGGGCGCTTTGATCGTTCAGCCCAGCTTGCGCCTGGCGTCCTTCACCATCGCGATCAGGGCCGCGCGCGCTTCCTCCGGCGTGCTCACCGGCGTAGGGAACGCCAGGCGGACGGGTCGTGGTCCCTCGCTGGTCTTCACCGACATGTCGAATCCGTACCGGTCGACGCCCGTCATGGTCGCGGAGGTGATCTCCGTCGCCTTCGAAAACGCCTTGCAGTAGAGCACCATCGCGTCGGCGTGATCGGCGTTCATATGCGCAATTGTGCTGGCGGCGGACGGACCGAGGGGATCCGGTTCGGCAGTCTGCCATTCGGACTTGCTGATCCACGACATCCGGCCGTAGCCCCCGATGTAGCGGACCGAATCCACGTGCAGCGTCCAGAACGCGAAATCGCGGAAGTCGGCGTAGTACCGGGAATTCGGATGCGCGGCAAAGAAGGCGGCGCGGGCCGTGCCCCCCTCCCCCTCGACGCGCGTGCACGGACCGATCATCGTCACACGAGAGTTGGCGAGCGGATCTGCAGAGCCGCTCTCGGCGACCAGCAGGGATGCGCGAGGATCCCGCTCCAGGTTCTTGGTGTGCTCGGCGAGTCCGCTGATGAGCAAGACTGGGTTTCCACTCTCAAAGGCGACCGTCACGAACGAGCCATAGGGGTAACCTTCCGGCTCAATGGCGAGGGTGCACAGGGTCCCGGTCGAGATCTGCGCAACCAATGTGCGCGCGCGCTCCGCGTGCGTGGGTGTCTGAATATTTACGTCGTACAGCGGCTCCGGCGCGTCGCCTGACGGTCGGGCGTGTGCATCTGCGCTCATGGTTCTCCCTGACGGGCGGCGATCACTTGCCCCGCGGCATTATATTCCCCGGCGCCCTCGATGTGATGCAGGCGGCATCAGGGGGTCTGTTCTGACCACGGCGGCGAGCGGGTGGGAGCACTGTATAGGAAATTCGAAGGCCCTTTTTCATCGACAAGAAAAATACAGCTGGACCTGTGAGCTGTCAATCACGGGGGTCTTCGGTCCAGGATCGGGGACTTTTCTGGCCCGTCGTCGGTCCGCGCAACACGAGCGGAGGACGAAAGACTGGGTGGTCTACCCCAAGCCGCCTTCGGCGGTCCCGAGCAGGTCCTCGCCTACCTCGGGCGCTATACCCGTCGGATCGCTATCAGTAACGAGCGCCTCCTCGCTTGCGAAAACGGCGAGGTCCGTTTCCGTTGGCGGGACTACGCTCATGGCAACAAAGTGAAGGTGATGCGCCTCCCGGTCGAGGAGTTTATCCGACGGTTTCTGCTCCACATGCTTCCCAAGGGCTTCATGCGGATCCGGCACTATGGCCTCCTCGCCAATCGCCATCGTGCCGAGCATCTGGACGCCTGTCGGGCCGCCCTCGATGCGCCTACTCCGGCGCCTGCCGAACCCGAAACCGTCGCGGCCTTCCTCTCTCGCGTGCTCGGGACCGACGCAAACCGCTGCCCGCACTGCGCTCAAGGAAGCCTGTGCCCCGTCAAACGCCTTCCGCCTCTCCTTCGGGCCACCGGCCCTCCGTTCTTGCGATGGCCGATTGACCCGTCCCCGCTTCAGGACCATACTCTCCCACGAGCCCAACTCCGGGATCGACATGGGGAAACCCAGTCATGATCGACGCCACGAGCCTACCGGAACCGCCTCGCACCCCCACCCGGCGCCTTACAATCCCCAAGGCGCATAGCCTTCGATCCAGCGGTTCAGTTCAACCGAACTTATCCGCCATGCTGCCGCACGGCGGATAAGATACTATCCGTTAGAGCTCTTCCGGGACACACCATGGCGACATATCACGTCGCTCTGTCGTTTGCCGGCGAAGATCGTACGTATGTAGAGCAGGTCGCAACTCTGTTGCGGGCTGTGGGGATCGACGTTTTCTATGACCTATTCGAAGAGGCGGATCTCTGGGGAAAGAACCTCTACACGCACTTATCGGACGTGTATCAGAACAAGGCGCTCTTCACCGTGATGTTTGTGTCCGAAGCGTATCGCACAAAGCTGTGGATGAATCGCGAACGTGAGAGCGCGCAACCTCGAGCCTTTGCAGACAGCAGCGAATACATACTTCCTGCGTTTTTCGACGACTAAACAACCACCGGCTAAAAGCCGGTGGGTTTGAGTTACGGACTGAAAGTCCGGATACGCATCGACTGAACGACGCGTCTACGGCTCCACCTCTCCCTTCAGGATTTGGTAGCGATACTTCGTTACCCAGACAAAGTGGCATTCAATCTTGACTACCGTATGGCTGCCGTCCATCGGATCCCCTTCTTCAATCAGACTATGCTACCATGCCCGCTCATGGCTGCAGATGAAATCTGCCCGCCTGAAAGGCGGGGGTTTGAACCCTTCATATTGAAATCAATCGAAGTGCCCGGTCTGCTGAAGACGACGGGATACGTATCACTGAAGACCAAGACACCTGAGCAACTGGCGGCTCTAAAACTCTGCTGACGAATTCCGCGCACACGAGCTAAAGAGTCGTTGTCTTTCGAAATTGCTGGCTCTGCAAACCGTTAAGAAATACGCGGCATCCGTCGCATTTATCCGCCGTGCGCTCGAACCGTATAGAACAAGCGTGTTGTTTCTGCCGGGTGCCGAGCCTGAAACAGTTTCGGTTGAACTCTCCATTCGCAAGTCTGACCCGCCAACCCTGCGGGCACTGAAAGTGTACGACAGAGATCTGCTCACTACAGACTCCAATGGGCAGGATCTAGACCCTCGCCTCTGGCGACTGTCGTTTCAGAGCTTCACCGTTAAGGAGTTGCGTCAGCAGCTTTCCGATGAATGGGGTGTTCCAATGGAGCAACTCCAGATCAAGTGCGTGCTCACCCTCGAGCCAAGAGTCAAGCTACGCCTTCCCGAGGGAGGAGCGTCCTTAGGCCGGTGAGGCGATGAGCTACAAGCGCTCTAACATTCGGTTCGACCGGAGCGCCCAACAGCGTCGCGGCGCTCGCTGTTGGGTACCCTCGCTTCGCTCCTCGGCGCCCGGTCAACCGAGTCGTTAGCCGCCTGAGTGAGACTTATTGGAGATTTCGAATGTTTGAGAAAACACTATTCGCGGGCTGGGGCGACATGGATTTCAACGCACACATGGGAAATACCGCCTTCCTCGACAAGTCCGGCGACGTCAGAATGATGTTCTTTGCTGAACACGGATTCCCGATGGAGGAGTTTGTTCGTCGCAAACTTGGCCCGGTTATTATGAAAGATGAACTGGAATACTTCAAAGAGATTCGGTTGTTAGAGCCAATGCGAGTCACCCTGGCCATAGCGGGGCTTTCTGAGGATGGCAGTCGGTTCCTCGTAAGAAACGAACTCTGGCGAGAAGATGGAAAGTTGGCTGCCCGAGTCACTAGTGGCGGTGGTTGGCTCGACTTATCAGCCAGAAAGGTGGTCGTTCCGCCAGAGGCGCTGCTAGCAGCTTTGCGGTCCCTTCCACAAACGGATGATTTCCAGGTTCTTTCGTCGAGCATCAAGTCGGGTGGCTGACAGAGACATGGAGCTGACTGCCTACAGCTACGCTGCGCTCCAGCCGTCAGCAGCAGCTCAGCGTTGGGCATGACGGCAGCGCCGCGCCAGAGGAGGTAGTTGAAATGCTAAACGGTGGTTGCTTCTGTGGCGCGATCCGGTATGAGACGGCAGGCACGCCCTTTGACCAGACGAACTGTCACTGCTCGATCTGCCGTCGAACGACCGGCGCCCCATTCGTAGCCTGGTTCAGCGTGCCACGGTCTGAGTTCCGGCTCACCCGAGGCACGCCGATTCAGATCGACCCCAAAGGGAATGCGGAGTTTCTGTCCTCGGTGCGGCACCCAGCTGACTTTCGAGCACGACGACGCCCTGGACGAGATTGACGTCACGACCTGCAGTCTTGATGATCCCGAACGGATGCCGCCGGAAGTTCACACGCGCACGAGCAGTAAGCTTGGGTGGGTCAAGTTTTCCGACGGTCTCCCCGAGTATCGCGAGGCGCGGTACGAAGGGTGATAGTGATGCCCAACCCGTGGTCGCACCGGGCCCGCGGAAGCGGGCTTCGCCCGCTCGCACGGACCGGCGTTACTTTAACGTTGGGCGGCGAGAGACAGGCTACGCGGTGGACCTTCTGATCAACGTCGATGTCGATGATCTCGAGGCGGCGATCCCGTTCTACCAACGAGGTGTCGGGCTTCGCGTCGGACGTCGACTGTTCGAAGGAACTGTGGTTGAGATGCTCGGCGCGTCGTCGCCCATCTATCTCATCGAAAAGAAAGCTGGGACCTCGGCGAGTACCTATACCTCCCAGTTTCGAGACTACGGTCGGCACTGGACGCCGGTGCACCTCGACTTCATCGTTGACGACGTCGCGGCTGCGGCACGAAACGCTCTGGCCGCAGGGGCGAAGCTGGAAGGCGAGTTGCAGTCGTTCAGCTGGGGACGCCAGGCGACGATGAGTGATCCGTTCGGCCACGGACTGTGTTTCGTGCAGTGGCTAGGCAAGGGCTACGGTGATGCGCCATAACACGCCGCCCAACGCGCGTCGGGCTTCAAGGGTAATGAAAACCGCCGTGGATCGCCGTCGCCTTTCCAAGCCTTCGTGGCCGGCGCGGCTGATCTTGTTTCGTTCGGCGCTCCCATGGCGTCGTCATCCTTCGTTCCAGAGTGGGGAACAATGCCTGCACCTGAACCAGAATGACTCTTAGCGATACTGCAGCAGACGCTTGCAACTCAGGGATCGATTTCGACAGCATTATTGCCAAGCTCGGCCAAGTGCAAGCCTCGAAGGACAGGCAAGGAAGGCGGTTCACATTAAGTTACCACTTGCGGGGATTGTGCTTTCACTCCTCAGCACGGACCTGATCGATCCCCGGACGGATCCATACATTGCCGGAACGCTCCCGATGGAGGATCGAGGCTCGGGATCGAAGGATCATCACGATGGAGCAAAGGAGCATCGCGCGCGGGCGAAGGGGCATCGCAGGGGAACGACGTCCCCACAGCCGATGACATCGTCCGCGCGCGTGCGGACGACGTTTCGGCCGAGGGATCGGTCCTCGGGACGCGCGTCCGCGTAAGCATGGGTCGATGTGCGGTGAAGGATCGGCGCGACAGAGGAACCGCCCACTACGACTCGTTCCGCAATCCGCCCGGACCTTCGGACGAAGGACGGGGGTGGTCTACGCGAAGCGCGCGTTCGGCGCTCCCGAAGCGGTACTCAGTCATCTCGGGCGCTCTACCCATCGGATCGCCGTCGGCAACGAGCGCTTACCCGGTTGCGAGAACGACGACGTGAACGACGGGGCGGTGCACACGAGATAGTGTCGGGGCTGTAGCCCGCCCGACCCCCCCTTGCCAGGACCCGCGGCGTGCTTATGATCACCCGCGCGGCCTTCGCGGCGCGTCGTCCCTGCCCTATGACGGAATCCGACAACCCTCTATCGGAAGCTCGGCCATTGGAAACAGAGCCTTTGGTTATCGAGCGTCTGGAGAGCGTCTTCGAGCCCCCCCTGCCCAAGCGGCCGGGGGATCGCCGGCGCTGGGCGCGCCTCTACGGCTCCGGGAAGGGCCTCGCCATCGCCGCGGCCGTGCGCCGCCATCGGGGGCCTTGCCTCGTCATCGTACCGAACGCCGCGGAGGCCGGCCGCATCGCCGATGAGGTGCGGTTCTTCGGGGGTGACGGCTTGGAACCGCTCGTATTCCCGGACTGGGAGACGCTACCCTACGACCGTTTCTCGCCGTACCAGGACATCGTCTCCGAGCGCCTCGCGACGCTCTACCGCTTACCGGAGCTCCGGGGCATCGTCATCGCCTCGGTAACAACCCTCATGCAGCGGCTGCCGCCCCGATCCTTCCTCGAAGGGCAGACGCTCATGCTCCGCACAGGCGAGCGGGTGGATCGCGAGGCGCTTTGCGAGCGCCTGATCCGCGGCGGTTATCGGGCCGTGTCCCAGGTGATCGAGCATGGGGACTATGCCCTGCGCGGCTCCATCATGGATGTGTTCCCCATGGGCAGTCCCTCCCCGTA
Organism: Gammaproteobacteria bacterium; assembly: GCA_050740695.1. GTDB lineage: Bacteria > Pseudomonadota > Gammaproteobacteria > JACCXJ01 > JACCXJ01 > JACCXJ01. The sequence goes on from JBOIDR010000008.1 coordinate 33,116, forward strand.
CCGCATCGACTGGCTGGACGACGAGATCGACAGCCTCCGCACCTTCGACCCCGAGAGCCAGCGTTCGACCGGCACCGTCCCCGAGATCCGGGTGCTCCCGGCGCGTGAGTTTCCCCTGACGCCGACGGCGATCGAACGCTTCCGCGGCAACTGGCGCGCGCGCTTCGAGGGCTCGCCCCAAGACTCGCCGTTGTACCGGGACGTGAGCCAGGGCCTTTGCCCACCCGGCATCGAATATTACCTCCCGCTGTTCTTCGAGGAGACGGCGACATTGTTCGATTATCTGCGCGCCGACACCTTGATCGTCGTGGATACCGGGGTTGAGGAGGCGGCCGAGCGTTTCCACGGCGAGGTCCGCGAGCGCCACGAGTCCCTGCACCACGACCGCGAGCGCCCGCTGTGCACACCGGCCGAGGTGTTCCTCTTGCCGAACGAGGTCTTCGCCGCCGTAAAAGGCCATCCCTCGATCATGGTCCTCGGCCCGCTCGCGGAACGCACGGACGGCGTTTCGGTGCTCGCCACCCTATTTCCTCCCACGCTGCCTATCGAGGCGCATGCGGCGGACCCGCTCGGGCTCGTGAAACGTTTTCTCGCGAGCTATGAAGGACGGGTCCTGTTCGTGGCCGAGTCCAAGGGCCGACGCGAGACCCTCGCGGAATTGTTCCGGCAGCACGCGATCCCCTTCGTGCTTTTCGCCGGTTTCCCCGCCTTTCTCACGGGCGACGCGCGCATCGGCCTCACGGTGGCGCCTCTGCAGCGCGGCGTCCGCATCGAGGACCGGCTGATTGCGGTCGTCTGCGAGTCCGAGCTGTTTCCCGAGCACGCCCCCCAGGCACGCCGCCAGAGCCGCGCCGCGCGCGATCCCGAGGGGCTCATCCGCGATCTCAGCGAGCTGTCCCAGGGCGCGCCGGTGGTCCACGAGCACCATGGGGTCGGTCGGTATCTCGGGTTGTTTTTGCTCGATGCCGGCGGCACCCGGGGCGAATACCTGGGCATCGAATACGCCGACGGCGATAAGCTCTACGTGCCCGTCCTGGCGCTCTATCTGATCACCCGCTACACCGGCGCCGAGGGCGACCACGCGCCGCTCCACAAGCTCGGAAGCCACCAGTGGCAAAAGGCTCGGGCGCGTGCGGCACAACGCATCAGGGACGTGGCGGCCGAGCTCCTCGAGGTCTATGCGAAGCGCAGCGCGCGCACCGGGCATGCCTACAAGATCGATGAGGACGCCTACCAGAGCTTCGCCCAGGGCTTTCCGTTCGAGGAAACGCCCGATCAAGCCGCGGCCATCACCGCGGTGCTCGGCGATCTCAGGGCCGAGCAGCCGACGGATCGACTGGTCTGCGGGGACGTGGGTTTCGGCAAGACCGAGGTCGCGATGCGCGCCGCCTTCGTCGCGGCGATGGACGGGAAACAGGTCGCGATCCTGGTGCCGACCACCCTATTGGCCCAGCAGCACTTCGAGAACTTCAAGGACCGCTTCGCCGATTGGCCGGTACGCATCGAGTTCCTGTCGCGGTTTCAAAACAAACGCGAGCAGGATCAGATCACCGCGGCCATTAAGGCAGGCGCCGTCGATATCGTCATCGGGACCCACAGGCTCTTACAGGAGGGCGTATCGTTCAAGCGCCTGGGGCTCCTCGTCATCGATGAGGAGCATCGCTTCGGCGTGCGCCAGAAAGAGCGGCTCAAGGCTTTGCGCTCCGAGGTGGACATCCTGACCCTCACGGCCACGCCCATCCCGAGGACTCTCAACCTCGCGCTGTCGGCGGCGCGCGAGCTCAGCATCATCGCGACCCCGCCGGCGCGCAGGCTAGCCGTCAAGACCTTCGTCAACGAGTGGGACGAGCACCTCCTGCGCGAGGCCATGGTGCGGGAGATCGCGCGCGGCGGCCAGGTGTATTTCCTCCATAACGAGGTCGAGACCATAGAAAACATCGCGAAAAAGGTCGAGGCCCTGCTCCCCGAGGGTCGCGTCAGGATCGCGCACGGACAGATGCGGGAGCGCGAGCTCGAGCACGTGATGCTCGATTTCTACCACCAGCGCTTCAACTGCTTGGTCTGCACCACCATCATCGAGAGCGGTATCGACGTCCCGAACGCCAACACCATCATCATGAACCGCGCAGACAAGCTGGGCCTGGCACAGCTCTATCAGCTCCGCGGTCGGGTCGGGCGCTCCCATCACCGCGCCTATGCCTATCTCGTGATCCCGCCGCGCCAGGCGCTCGGCGCCGATGCGGTGAAACGACTCGAGGCCATCGCCTCCATCGAAGAGCTGGGCGTAGGCTTTACGCTCGCGACCCATGACCTCGAGATCCGCGGTGCCGGCGAGATCCTGGGCGAGGAGCAGAGCGGGCATATCCAGGAAATCGGCTTCGGCCTCTATTCCGAGCTATTGCAACGCGCGGTCGCCGACTTGAAGAGCGGGCGCGAGCCGCTGCTCGACCGCCCCCTCGACCACGGCACCGAGATCGAGCTGCACACCGCTTGCCTCATTCCCGAGGATTATCTCCCTGACGTGCACACGCGCCTCATCCTTTACAAGCGTATCGCGAGCGCCGAGGACGATGCGGTCCTCACGCTGCTCGCCGAAGAGATGGCGGATCGCTTCGGGCCCCTGCCCGCGCCCGCCAAGGATCTCGTGCGCGTGACCCGGCTCAAGCTCCGCGCCGCGCCGCTCGGGGTCAAGCGGGTGGATCTCGGTCCCAAGGGTGGACGCATCGTTTTTCACCCCGAGGCCAAAGTCGATCCGATCTCGGTGGTGCGCCTGGTCCAGAGTCAACCCGCTCGCTATCGATTCGAGGGCAAGGAGCGCCTCCGCATCACGGCCGATCTGCCCGAGGGCGAGCAACGCATCGAGGCCCTGCATGCGCTCTTCGATCGGCTCGCGGGGCGGGATAACGATGCCGGCCGAATCATGCGGCCTGGATAAGGCGAGGGCTCAGTCCCTCACCCTAGCTAGCAGGCGGTCCGTCGTGTAGCGTCACGGACACGGGCTAGCCCGGATTTCTCGTGCGCCGGTTGTCGTAACCAGCTTTGAAGCGCACAGATTCATCTTCGTGTTTTCAACCTCGAAGGAAACTGCCCATGCGGACCCGCATACGCGGTGTTGTGGGGGCTGGGGGTTAAACACCCCCGGCTACCCGATGGGGTGTTTTCAGTTGACGCGGTTTCCCATCGTGCCTGAATGGTATCGGCGGAAAGGTCTGCTCCGCAGTCCCATTCGATAAAGTACTTGCCGTTATGAATTCGTTCGAACTCACTCCTGTCTCTTAATGGCGCGAAGACTTCCGAGTCGAGATATGGCCTTACGTCAAATAAACCTTGTTTCCCATCTTCCAGTTTGATGTACAGCACATAATCATCTTTCGGAATAATTTCTGCGATATTCATCGGTCAAGCCCTCGAATAGGAAAGCATTTCTTGCCGTTGACAGCCAACTGCCAGTCGGCAAACAGATCATCTCGGTGTATTTGAATCCATGCGACGACCAGTTTGTGTTTCTTGGGTGGAAGTTCACCAGCCAAGACGGTTCCATCGAGAATAGAGTACACGGCTACTTGGCCTTGATATTCAGCGTGGATGTGCGGCACGTTGTGCTTTTCAGTATCATAGAAAAACATTCGGATGCCATAGAACATCGAAATTGTGGGCATTATAACGCGCCCAACTCGCGGCCCGCATGAGGTCCCGGAGGACGCTCCTTCCGCGCACGTCCAAGCTCAGCGCATGGCAGCGGTCGGCCCACCTGAGGGCGGCACGAGCCGCGAAACCCAATGGCCTTCTCCCGCTCGAGGGATCCCGCGGCGTCGATCCCGGTACTTTCTCGGGGAAAGTCACGGACTCGGCGAATACCTGGGCATCGAATACGCCGACGGCGATAAGCTCTACGTGCCCGTCCTGGCGCTCTATCTGATCACGCGCTACACCGGCGCTGAGGGCGAGCACGCGCCGCTCCATAAGCTCGGAAGCCACCAGTGGCAAAAGGCTCGGGCACGTGCGGCACAACGCATCAGAGACGTGGCGGCCGAGCTCCTCGAGGTCTATGCGAAGCGCAGCGCGCGCACCGGGCATGCCTACAAGATCGATGAGGACGCCTATCAGAGCTTCGCCCAGGGTCGGGTCGGGCGCTCCCATCACCGCGCCTATGCCTATCTCGTGATCCCGCCGCGCCAGGCGCTCGGCGCCGATGCGGTGAAACGACTCGAGGCCATCGCCTCCATCGAAGAGCTGGGCGTAGGCTTTACGCTCGCGACCCATGACCTCGAGATCCGCGGTGCCGGCGAGATCCTGGGCGAGGAGCAGAGCGGGCATATCCAGGAAATCGGCTTCGGCCTCTATTCCGAGCTATTGCAACGCGCGGTCGCCGACTTGAAGAGCGGGCGCGAGCCGCTGCTCGACCGCCCCCTCGACCACGGCACCGAGATCGAGCTGCACACCGCTTGCCTCATTCCCGAGGATTATCTCCCTGACGTGCACACGCGCCTCATCCTTTACAAGCGTATCGCGAGCGCCGAGGACGATGCGGTCCTCACGCTGCTCGCCGAAGAGATGGCGGATCGCTTCGGGCCCCTGCCCGCGCCCGCCAAGGATCTCGTGCGCGTGACCCGGCTCAAGCTCCGCGCCGCGCCGCTCGGGGTCAAGCGGGTGGATCTCGGTCCCAGGGTGTACGCATCGTTTTTCACCCCGAGGCCAAAGTCGATCCGATCTCGGTGGTGCGCCTGGTCCAGAGTCAACCCGCTCGCTATCGATTCGAGGGCAACGAGCGCCTCCACATCACGGCCGATCTGCCCGAGGGCGAGCAACGCATCGAGGCCCTGCATGCGCTCTTCGATCGGCTCGCGGGGCGGGATAACCATGCTACGCGAAGGGAACGGGCCGGATGAGCGGCGGATCAACGGGATGAAATCCCTCAAACGGGCGTGTGCCCCCACCAGTTGTCGCCCATCCTCCTGGTCGACCAAACTCACTAGCCCCAGCGACCCCGCGCATCGTCCCCCTCCGCTCGAGGTTCGCCCGATTGGGAGGGGGACTTCGATACACGCGAAGGCTAAACGTTCGCTCGGAGCGAACGCGCAGTCCCTTCAGATCAACACAAAGTGCCTAAGGGCCGAGGGCCAACCGACGACTTCCAATTAGCCGCCTGGCTCGCAAGGAAAATATCCTCGGCAATCGTGAGACCGAGCGGCACGCCGCCGACGTTTTGCGTAAGGTCAACACTACCACTGCCCGTCACCGCGAAGGCGTCGAATACCCAGTGCACGCCCAGAAACACGCGGCTGCGGCCGTTCTCCTCGATCGCCTGCCACAGCCCGCCCGGAAAGGTACGAACGTGTCGCGGCCGTACCGTTCCCTTGTTGTCGGTGTTGACTCCGTTGAACTCCTCGGACACGAACGTAAGGCTATCCAACAGATTATCCGGCGCGCGATTGCCCGGTGCGACGCCGTAGAAGAGTCGGGTCATGTGGAACGCCGCGGCCCCGAAGGTGGCGTGACCGGAGGGATAAGCCGGGAAGGGCGGCGTGAAATTCTTGGCCGTCGAGTTGGTGTTCGGTGCCCCTAGCGGCAACCAAAGGGTGTGGCTGTTATTGTCGATGTTGTTATTACCCGTGCCCGATGGGCCCAGGGACACATCGTGCTCGCGGATGCCGACCACAGGCCGCCAAAAATCATGGCAATACTTCTGATCCCAGGCCAGGATGCCGGCATCGCCCATGGCGACGTTGAGCAACGCGAATAGCCGGGCGTTCTGTGCGACGGTATTGCCCCGCGCCGCGGCGATCACTCGTACGATCTGGTTGTAGAAGCGGGGCGGCGTACCCAGACCCTTCACGCCATCATAGGCCCAATAAATCCCGATCAAGGTTTCGTCCACGGTGCGGCGCGTGAACGGCGGTAGGGGAAGAGCGTCTATTGCAGGCACGGTCCCCATGAGCTCAGGCGCGATCCCCTTGCTACGCACCTCGCGGAGCGCCTGGATATAGGCGCTTGTTCCCGGTTGCGGCGGAGGATCCAGCTCATGGCGAGTCGTAACCGCGAAGCACTTGCACCGAGCGCCGTAGAAGGGCGCGTGAAAGCCTTGAGCGGGATTATCCGGGTCAACCCGATGCGCGCCGCGCGCCATCGAGGCCGCATAGCCGTCGTCGCCGGCGCCCGGATCGTCCTTGCGATCATCGAGCAGCTTTTGCGCGACCGCGAGCCCGAACTCATGGCCCTCGTTCAAACCGGACCCGGTGAGGCCCGCTTCCATGTGCTTTTGGTCGAAAAAGGGCTTCTGGCTCGGGAATAACTTCGATAGCGTCGCATGCGCTGCCGCGGCGACCGCGGCGTCCGCCGATGCCCCTGGCAGGGGCGGCGGCAAGCCGGGGAGATAGGGGGACAGATTCACTGGATCGTTGATCACGCCTGCATAGGCATCGTACATCGCGAGATGTACGATGGCCAAAGCACGCGCGCTCAGCGTAGGGCCAGTCTGCTCATTCTTGCCGTTGGTGTGACTCACTCGATTCGCCTCGAGCGCAACATCGTTCCAGAATAATATCGGATCCATCATCGCTACCTCTCGTCTGTTGAATATGAGAACGACTTCTGCATCAAGCGGCGCACCCGGGCCTCGATCGAGTAGCATCGAAGAAACCGCTCGTCTCCTGCCCTGCGCCAAGATGAATTCTAGCCCGAGCCAGGGCCGTAACTCTGTGACTTATTTCACAGCTTGGATGGGAATATTCACATTCGGGCATGTGCCACACTACGAACCATATCTTATCCGCCGTGAGGCAGCGCGCCGGATACGATCCGTTGAACCTCAACCGCTGGATCGAAGGCTATGAGCCTTGGGCATGGTATGGCGGCGGGTGCCGTCGCGGATAACCGACGCCACACGCGCCCCGTCAACGACCGCTATTGCAACAATTAACGACGAGGAAGGGAGCTCCCAAAGCTACTCTCCGTCAGAATTTAATCATCCATTCCATCCGCAACCCGTAAGAGGGCCCGACTCCTTCCTGGCCGGCGACAAAAGAGTCCAAACGCAGCACATGGCGCTTGCCGATAGCGCGCTGATAGCGGGCGCCAACACCAAGGACACCTTCGTCTCTCTCGCCCTTGGTGCTGGTGCGGGCACCCAGCTCCAAGATCACTTGCCCATCGATTCCACCGAGAAACGTCTGGTAGCCGATTGCCGTACCAATGGTATCGTCAATCGGCTGCCCGAGAGGCACTCCGTAACGGCCCATTCCCACCGGGCCGTACAAGATGCCGAGGTTTGCCAAAGGCCCCCCCTGATCCGGACTCCGCGCAGCCGATGTGAACCGGTCGATGTTCCAGAACGTATTGAAATACGCGACACTGTCGGAACCGGGCAGCGTGCCGGACAGTTGCGACAACAGCAGCACTCCGCGCCCGACCGTCGCCGTTTCGTCATCCTCCGGAACGGACCCGGTAACCCGGAACGTCGTGTTCAGCCAGCCGAAGCGTTGGGTCGACGCAGCGCCCAGGTACCAGGCGTTTCCATCTCGATCGTCGTCAACATAGATGACATCCATAGATACGGTGTTATTCCATGCGGTGTCGGCTTCCGAGAACAGACCGAACAGATGCGCAGCGTGATCATTGTTGTTGTCGGCCAGGTCGTTGTTGCCTCTATTGATATGATTCCACCCAAATACTCCGGTCACGCGGAGGTTCGATACACCCTCGAACACTAGGGAGTTGCGGGTGACGCCCACCATATCGATGATGTCGTTCACCAGCAGCCCATCCTGGATCAGTACCGGCTGGCGACCGATCGAAAAGCCCACGTCAAAGGCCCGGGAGTCCGTCGGGTCCAAGCCCGGAAAGATCTCACCGAAATCACCCTCAAAATAAAGCTGCGTCAGCCTGGCGTTGAAATCCTCCTGCCACCCCTGATCTTCGTCGGGCTCGAAATTGTAGCCCGTATAGTTTCCGGTTTCGCGATCGATCGGCCGCATGGAGAACAGCAGACGCTCCGTTCCCGACAGGTTCAGGTTACCGTGCACATCGAGCCGGTTGGCCCATTCGATGGTATTTACATCGCCGCTCTCCAAGCTTTGGAATGCCGTCCGGAAGGTTCCGAACAGCAAGAACCAAGGCTGTAGCATCTGTCCGGTCGGCGTTCTGATGCCGGGCGAGATCGGCCCGCTTCCGAGAAAAGGGTCACCGATCTCGATGAGCGGCCGCAAGCGTTCGACCGGATCTACGGGATATTGCACGACCTCATCGGGCAGACGCCATGGATCGTCGTCCGTCACCACGCGGTCGGGATAGAAATCTACGGCACTACGACCTTCGGGAACGGTTGTTTCCGTTACCGGATCCCGGGTTATCGGTACGTTGGACCGGCCGTTTGGCGGCTGATCTCCTTGTGCTAAGGCAATACCATTCGCGAAGATCGTGAGCATCACGAGCGATCCCAGGAGTCGTCCCACCGCTGTTTTACTCGATGACGACATTTCGCTCCCAAAGAACGCGGTAAAGATCGACTAGTTTGTCTCCGATGGCTCGCGCACTGAGTCCGTACTCGAAGCCCGCTCCTGATATTGCATGGATCAAATGCGGAGGGAGCTGGCCCGCCACGAGCTTGACATTGAGACGATAAGGCGTTCGACCGGTGAGGAGCTCGGGACGAACGTGGTAACCTGCCCAACGATGCCCCAGCGCCTCGATGTTTTTCTTCTGTAGCCGAAGGTCGCGAATGCCGCCAAACAGTACCGACGGTGTGTCGGAGGGTCGCATGAAGACCAGCGGATTCAAGGAGTAATTGGCCGGTATCACCTGCTCGCGCTCTCCGCCATGAATGGTACGAACCAGAATCGGAGAGCGCAGGTTGAAGAGCTGTTCGTCTAGTGGTACGGCGCCATTGTGCACGTACAAGGAGTGCGTGTCGCGAACGTCTCCGTTAGGATCCAGATCGCCGGAGCGGAACATCAGCGTTCCGTCGGCGTCGGTCACTAGGATCTGCAGGAAGACGTTGCGCTCGGCAATCAACCCCGAGGGCACACTGTGGCCATCAGTCAGGTTCTTGACTTCTACGTCGAATTTGAGCCCTTCGTCTCTTTCAATGATTCGTACTTCACCGAGGCCATAGCCGTTCCGCAATAAGGTAGTGGCACGGTTCCGGTTCTCGGCCAGTAGCTCCAATTGGCGGTCGATAATCTCGCGGGCCGCAATACGTTCTTCTCGATCCGCCCACATTCCGGGATATTGTGCGCCTTCGGGCACCGTCTTTTCGAACGCTTCGGATCCCCATCCGGCTTCGACGTCAAAACTAAGCCATTCCTCCGGGGTGGCAAACTCCTGCGCCTCCGGGTTGATGGGAAAGATGCCCGGATGGACCACGGAACTATCGGGTCCCGGGAACATATGATTGGTGCGCCTAGCGGGCCGGGTTGGCGCACCGCGGACGATTGCTGCGGAAGCGGGCGGGTACTCCGACGGGATGCCGGAGATGGGACCCATATGACAGCCCTGACACTTGACGCCGCGTTTAGCCGCCGGTGCTTGCTTGTATTCACTAAACAGGTCCTCGAACCGGATGCCGTTCGCTAAGCGTACATCGTGGCAGCGAGCACAGAACCCCGGTTGGGAGACCTGGTCAAGAAGGCGTGCCTCGCGATGGGTTTTCGGGGGATCTTCGGAATGGGAATCGAGGACACGTCGCAGCTCATCACCTTCGCGGGGTCCGTATATTGGGTTTCGGATATCGCCGGGTTCGAGAGGAAAACGGCCGGTGATTTTGCCATAGGCCTCGGGAACGCGGTGACAGACGACACAAGTGATTCCCTCCAGAGCCACTTTTTCACGGTTACTATTGCTGGTGAGAATCGGCTCGCCGGTAAACATGCCCACTTGGGTGTGACATCGCTCGCAGAAATCACCCAGCGTCCCCTTGGTCAATTTCACCAAAGTCGCCTGGTACGCAAGAAAGGTGGGACTTATCTGAGCGAAAGCATGTCGCGAGACGGACCATTCACGATAGATTTGCAGGTGGCAGGCGCCGCACTCTTGAGCAGAAGGGAATTCGGCCTTCTTGAACAGTTTGTCGTGAGACTTTAGCGCGGATGTGCTTTCACCATTGTCGATCGGCGTAGGGGCGGCCTTGGACGGAATCCCCGCCTGACCGAAATCGTGACGGATGAAATTGATCAGATGCCATATGACCTCCTTTGCTAGGTGATTCTTGAAGCTGGGCATAGGGGATCTGCCGGTCCTGATTTTCGTGTAGAGCGCGCCGTCAGACTGCGCTAACACCTCGGAGCTCGTGAGGTTCGCGACCGCTGTGCCAAGGGCCGCCGCTATCGGCCCATCCCCTTTGCCGGTTTGTCCGTGGCAATGTTGGCATTCTCGCAGGTACAGAGTTCTGCCCGTCGTCACGGAGGACGCGTCCGCCGCAGTCGGATTTGCGATTCGCGCAAGACGCGGTGACACTCGCCAGTTGTTGGAGCGTTCTTGCTCGGCCGTTGCGGGTTCGTGTATCAGGGATGAACCGATCAAGGACAGGATGGCAGCGCAAAGAGCGTACCGGCGTGATGATGGGTGTCCCATGTGGAATCCGGTGCTTTGCCTGAGTCGGTGCCTCTCAGAATGAATCATGTCAGCATGAGATGTCGTGGCGGTCGTGACCGCGTGATCCTTTCCCGGCTCCGTGATGGCTTTCACGGGGCGGAGGCTCGTCGGCGGCCCAGGGTTGGCTAAGGATACGAAGTGCGGCTCCGCTTGCTCAGTGACATTTCGCACAACCGGTTTGTGACATATTTGCATTCTGTCTTGAAAGAACGCCGTGCAGCTCGCAGCGCGTGAATCACGTTCACGGAAATTTTGCGGGATCACCCGCCAGGAAGCCGTGATTAAACGCAGTTGGCGGATTCGGGCGGTACGGAATACCTGAATCGTTGAAGGGCCGTGAGGAAACTGCTTGGGTGTGCACCGCACAGAGGTCGCGGAGGCCCGGTCGAGCGGATTCTCTGCGACTGCCTCGTGGCAGCGAGCGCGGGGGAGATCGCGCGCGGCGAGGCGCAGGTCATCGCGCGTTATCCAGGCGAGCCCTCGCCGCTCGCCCAGGGGATCCTAAAAGGCAAGCGCTACTTTCGGGTCCGCTGTCTCCGGCCGGCCAACCGCGCGGTGGCCGGCCGTTCCCAAGCCGGGCGATTGGCTCTTATGAAACGAGCGCTACCCTCAGGTCGGCGCGCCGGACCCGCTGTCGTCTTTCGATCTCTCGCCCGGTGTTCCGGCCTTAATTAGGGTGGCGAGCACCGAAACGCCCTCCTTGCGCTCCGCGAGCCTATCGAGGCGCATGCGGCGGACCCGCTCGGGCTCGTGAAACGTTTTCTCGCGACGGGGCTCATCCGCGATCTCAGCGAGCTGTCCCAGGGCGCGCCGGTGGTCCATGAGTACCATGGGATCGGTCGTTATCTCGGGTTGTTTTTACTCGATGCCGGCGGCACCCGGGCGAATACCTGGACATCGAATACGCCGCTGGCGAGATCCTGGGCGAGGAGCGGAGCGGGCATATCCAGGAAATCGGCTTTGGCCTCTATTCCGAGCTATTTGCAATGCGCGGTTGCCAGACCTCGTGCGTGTGACCCGGCTCAAGCTCCGCGCCGCGCCACTCTGGGTCAAGCGCGTGGACTTGGGTCCCAAAGGCGGACGCATCGTTTTTCACCCCGAGGCCAAAGTCGATCCCATCTCGGTGGTGCGCGTGGTCCAGAGTCAACCCGCTCGCTTATCGATTCGAGGGCACCGAGCGCCTCCGCATCACGGCCGATCTGCCCGAGAGCCTGCAGCGCATCGAAGCGCTGCATGCGGTCTTCGATCGGCTTGCGGAGCGGGATAACGATGCTGGCCGAGTGACGCGGCCTGCATAAGTTGGCGGCCGGCCGCCGCACCGCGCTCAGAGGCGATCGGGGGGGTGTCGTGGCCTGGCCGGTTCGAGGATGAGTGGAGCAACTTGGATTTGGCCTAGAACGGGGCGCGGCCGGTCGGGGGCTTGCGCCGGACGTAGCGCTGCATCAATGGAGTGACCGAGACGCCATGGATCACGATCGACGTCGCCACCACGGTCAACGTCATGGCGATGAATGGCTCAGCCAGAGCGGCGTCGAGCCCGTGGTTGATCGCATACATCAGATAATAGACGGAGCCGATCCCGCGAATGCCGAACCATGCCGTCAGCACGCGCTGCTGGCGGGTCGTCGTGGAGCCGGCGATGCATACCCACACGCAAACCGGCCTGATCAGCAGCAGCAGCACCGGGACGAACCAGTATGCGGCGTCCGGAACGGAGATGAACGCGAGCATCGCACCGACGATCAAGACGACGGCAACCTCTACGATCCGCTCCATCTGCTCGTTGAACCCGAGGATCGCGCGCTTCAAGTGCGGGCCGGCCTGGAGCGGATCGATAGCCACGGCGTTCCTCGATCTTTCGTCGACCGGTAACGCCACCTCTTTCGTACGCCCGGGCGAGGAAGTCCACGCAATTGGGGTGTCCTCGGCGCGCCGCAGTGCGAGCCCAGCCGCGAACACCGCCAGGAAACCGTAAGTGTGAGCCAGGACCGCGATGCCGTACGACAGCGCGATTAGGCCGAGCGCTAGGAACTCGTCGAAGCCCACAGCCTCCCGGTGGCGCACACGCAGATAGAGCACCAGGTTGCCGATCAGACGGCCGGAAACAGCGCCGATGAGCAGTCCTCCGACAATCGCCCAAAAGCAATCGATGGCGAGCCAGCGCGCTCCCCACGGGCCGAGTTCGTGCAAACCGAGGAGCCCGAGCCCCAGCATGGCGAACGGGAACGCCAGGCCGTCGTTGAGCCCGCCCTCGCCGGTCAACGCGAACCGCAGCCGATCGCGATCCTGCGGATCGGCCACCTGCACTTCCGAGGCGAGAACGGGATCGGTGGGCGCGAGGATCGCTCCGAGGAGAATGGCCGCGCCAACCGGAAGCCCGAGCGCGGCGACGCCGATCAACGCGATGGTGCCCACGGTGAGCACCATCGCCCCCAGCGCCAGGGAAATCGCGAGCCGCCACCGGATGTCCGAAAGCGGCGCGCTCAACTTGAGGCCGGTGACGAAAAGCGAGATCAGCACTGCCGCCTCGGTCACGTGTTCGAGCACCGTCGAATCGTTGATCGGATCGAGATGCAGCAGTGCAACGCCCGCCGGCCCCAACGCGGCGCCCGCCGCGAGATACAGCATGGACGGGCTGACCGGCAAACGCTTCAACAGCGCACCGGTCATCGCCATCGTGATCAGCAACAATCCGAGGACGACAGCCCAGACCGCGAAAGTCATCGGTGGGGGTAGGACAATAGCTCGCGCGAGGCGCCGCCACGCGTCAGCTGATGGGCGCGCCGCCTGGCGCGCGCCTGGCGGATCAGGCGGTGATCATGAGCAACGCGGCGGCCACGCGCCTGCCTTCGGAGCTCAAGACCATGAAGCTACGGCAGGCGGCGGCCGTGTCCATGACCTCGAAACCGATATGGTGCCGGGCGAACGGAGCCGTGACCTCGCGGCTCGGGAAGCGCAGTCGCGCGCCGGTCCCGAGCACGGCGAGCTCGGGTCCGAGCGCCGTGATCTGGTCCAGATGTTCGGCCCTCAGCTCCTCGAACCCCTGGGGCGGCCAGTCGCGCACCAGGCGATCGGTCGTGATGATGAAGCTCCGGGTGAGGGTCTCGTCGTTTACAACGATGGCGCCCAGTCGATATCCGCGGATCGCGTAGCGGCCCAGCCCGTAATCCAGGTCGAACTTCATCGCGCTCACATGGGCGAGGGGCGTTTGTTCAGCTTGCGCTGCAAGGTGCGCCTGTGCATCCCGAGCCGCCGCGCGGCACTCGAGACGTTCCCGGTGCATTCCGTGAGTATCCGCTGGATGTGTTCCCATTCGAGCCGATCCACCGAGATCGGTCGGGGCGCGGGGTTGACCTGCGGATCGCCCTCGTCGCGGTCGAAGGCCGCCACGATCTCGTCCGCATCGGTGGGTTTGGTCAGATAATGGGTGGCCCCGAGCTTGATGGCCTCGACCGCCGTCGTGATGCTCGCATATCCCGTCAGGACCACGACCTTGGCCGCGCCGCCCGGCTGACACAGCGCCGAGACCAGCTCCAGTCCCGAGGGACCGGGCATGCGCAGATCCACCACGGCATAATGGGGGGCCTCCGCCTCGGCCAGTCGGCGTGCATCGGGGACATTGTGCGCGATGCGGACGGCGAAGCCGCGTTTTTCCAAGGCCTCACCGAGGACCCCGCAAAAGGTCTCGTCGTCATCGACGAGCAAGAGCCGCGGGCCGGGAAGGGCTTCCGAGATCATCCCTCGATCATACCCGCTGCGACGCCAGCAAGGGAGCCAGCGCCACGCTGATGCGGGCACACACCCCGGCGCCCGGCAGATCGCTCACCGTCAGCTCGCCGCCCAGGCGGTTCAGCGTGCTGCGCGCGAGATAGAGCCCGAGTCCCATGCCCTTGCCGGACGGTTTGGTAGTCACGAAGGGCTCGCCGATGCGGTCTTTGATCTCGGGCGGCAATCCGGCCCCGTCATCGGCCACCTGGATCGAAAGTGCGTCGGAGGACCAGCGCACCTCCAAGTCGACGTTCCGTGCCGCGGCGTCCGCCGCATTGTGCAAGACATTCAAGATCGCTTGGTCGAGCGTACGATCCGCGACGATCTCGGGGGCCGGCTGCGGGCCCTCGAAACGCGATGCCAGGGGCACGCCGGGGCGCAGCGCGCGCCACTCCCTGATCAGATCTTCCAGGTAACGGTCCACCCGCACCCTCCGGCCGGCATCGGCCTGCACCTGCCCGGCGCGCGCCGCCATGTTAGCGAGGATGCTCTTGCAGCGAATGATCTGCTCGCGCAGGAGCCCGATGCGGGCCGTGAGCACCGCTTCGCCGCGGTGCTCGCGCTCCATCTCCTTGGCTACGATCGCCATGGTGCCGAGCGGCGTGCCGAGCTCATGGGCCGTCCCGGCCGCCAAGGTGCCGAGTACCACGAGCTGGTTGGCCTCGAGAGCCCGTTCGCGAGCCGCCGCCAGCTCGTGCTCATGGACGCGCAGTGCGGAGCCCATCTTGGCGACGAAATAGGCGACGACCCCGGCGCTGAACATGAAACCCCACCACATTCCCCAGATATGCTTGGTGAAGTCATGCCCGATCTCTTCGCCTTGGGGCGGGTGTACCTCAACGTACAGGGGATGCACGTGGGTGAACATCAAGACCGTGTAGCAGAGGACGGACTCCGCAGCCACGCACCCGGTCAGGGCCGGCCGCAACAGCGCCGCGGCCACGATCACCGGGACCAGCAAGAGCGAGGCGAAGGGGTTGGCGGCGCCCCCGGCGAACAACAGCAGGGCCGCCATCCCGAAGACATCGATGGATAGCTGTCCGAGCATCATGCGTTCCGAGACCGGTACTCCCGGCTTGATGAAACGCGCGCTCACCAAGGTCAACACGGTGAGCGCGGCGATCACGATGGCCACGGGCAGGGCCGAGGGCGGTACGGCGAGGATATAGTTGGATACGAACACCGCGGCGAGTTGCCCGGAGATGATGACGGCGCGCAGCAAGAACAGGTACTGCAGGCACAGCCCCGTCAATAGGCTCGCGGGTGCCGGACGGATCGGGGTAGTCGTGTGGTTCATGTCACGATGTGGTCGGTGAGGCGGGGCGGGAGCCATGTTACCACCGTTGCGATACCCACCTTCCCCTGTCCGCCTGGCGGACGAGGGAAGGTCGGGATGGTGGTCAAGCGTGTAGAATTCACCAAGCGCCCTGTTTTGTACCCTACATTCCAACGCGTGCCATATGACTCCCGACTCCGATGGCCTCCACCCCATCGCCAACACGACTTCGCCGGGCATCGGTGCCGACGTCGTCTTCGTGCACGGCCTTATCGGAGGCTCACACAGCACATGGCGGCATGGCCAGGAAGGAAAGGACGGCCATTTCTTCTGGGCGGAGGAACTCGGCAAGGCACTCCCTCACTGCGCCATCTGGTCGCTCGGATACGCGGCAGGCATCACTCATTGGTTTGGCGCGCCAGGCATGGCTATCCAGGACCGCGCGCGCAATCTCGTTCTTAAGCTTCTCAACCACAACCTTGGCCGGCGGCCCCTCCTCTTCATCACCCACAGTATGGGGGGTTTGGAGGTGAAGGAAATCATCGTGCGCAGTCAGACGCGCGGCTCAGCGGATTGGAAGACCCTCGTCGCTTCCATTCGCGGTATCGTCTTCTGCGGTACGCCTCACCGCGGCTCCCATTTCGCCACTGCTGCAAAAATCCTTTCGAACTATCTTCGCAGTCAGGAGAATCTGCAGCAGATGAAAATGGGCGCGCCCGAACTCGACACCCTGCACGACGAGTTTATTACCTGGTGGCCGTGGAGCAGGAAGATTGGCGCAACGCAGCCATCCGCGTCGGCAACCTCAGTGAACTGGAGCTTACGCTCGGCGACGTGCCCGCCGCCGAGGATACGGCGTCGAAGTCCGTCATGTACGCCGATCGCAGCGGCGACGCCTTTCATCGGATGAGCAAACGCGCTATCCACGCCGACGCGCTACATCAGGCGGAGCGGCTGGAGGCGAGCCGCAACCTTTTTGCCGAGGCCGAATCGGTACACGCGAAGGACCGGCCCGACTACCTCTGCTCTACTCCGTAGCAGGCTACCGATATTGCGACCTCCTGCTCGGCATCGCCGAGCGCGCTGCGTGGCGACGGTGGACAGGCCGCCCGCTCGCGGGTTCGCCGGGCGCCGCATCCGGTGGTTCAGGCGGCAAGATGCCGCCCGAATCCGCTGCCGAGACGGCCGCGCTGCTTTCCGACCTCGCCGCCGTAGAGCGCCGCGCCGCGCAGACGCTCGAATAGGCTAGGAACGTTTTTCATTTCGGGCTCACCATGGCTCTTGACCACCTCACGCTGGGCCGCGTCCATCTCCTCCTGGACGTCCTCGATTCCCCCGACACCCATCTGCACTCAGCCAGAACGTCATTGGACACTGCCCTCGCCACGCTGCGTCAAGCCAACACCAGCGACTTCCTGCCGCTTGTCCTGCTTGCCTGCGCCTGGCTGCACACGCTCCTGGGCGATTGGGACGCCGCGCGCCAGCGGCTCGACGAGGCCTACGCACTCTGCACCCACGGCGGCAATCCGCAGAAGGGCCGGCAGGGCGGCATGCGACTCTACCTCGCCGACACGCTGCTACACCGCACCAGGCTGTTCGGATCGCGAAATGACTATCCCTGGCCCGGCCGCACCCCGAAAGTCGATCTCGATGAGGCCGGAACGCTCATCGACGCCTGCGGCTACCACCGCCGCGACCAAGAGCTCGCGGACGCCCGCGCCGCCCTCGGCTGAGAGCTTACCTTGCGAGCTATACGACGGCCCTCAGGGATAAACCATCGAAAGATCATCCCTTCACCAAGGGCCACATCGACGCGTTCGCCGGCTCCGGGTATCGCAACGCGCGGCGAGAGGATGAGGCGGGGAAGCTGTCGCAGGCGCTGCTGTTCCCCGATCTCGCTGAGACGGAGCCGCAGGCGTTCCTCGATGGATCGACCCGGCTCGCGCTCAAGACAGAGCCTCGTTTCGACCGCTACGTGTTTATCGAGCGTAGCGCCGAGCGGTGTGCGCAACTCGAGGCGCTCAAGTCCGAATTCTCGCATCTCGCGAGCGACATCCAGATCCGCCGCGGCGACGCGAACACCGAGATCCAGGTGTGCAGGAAGGACTGGACCTCGCACCGAGCGGTCCTTTTTCTCGATCCGTACGGCATGCAGGTGGAGTGGACGACGATTGAGGCGATCGCCGGGACGAAGGCGATCGACCTCTGGCTGCTGTTTCCTCTCGGGATCGGCGTGAACCGCCTGCTCACGAAGTCCGGAGCGATCCCGGAGTCGTGGCGCCGACGACTCGATCTCCTCCTCGGCACTGAGGATTGGTACGAGCAGTTCTACCGCGTCGAGAGTACGCCCACGTTGTTCGGCGAGGCTGATCGTGTCCTCACTTCTCTGCTTCGCGGTCGGGAACAAGCAGGGCGCCCCTACCGCGTTGCGTATCGCCAACTATCTACTGAAAAAAGGGGTGCAGTAATGGCCCAAGGTTCCGGCATCGAGTGGACCGAGTCGACATGGAACCCCGTGACCGGCTGTACGAAGATCAGCCCCGGGTGCAAGTACTGCTACGCCGAGCGGATGGCGGAGCGGCTCCAGGCGATGGGCCAGGAGAACTACCCGCCGCGCAGAGGTACCGTTCTTCTTCAAGCAGTGGGGCGGCAGGAACAAGAAAAAGGCGGGGCGTATGCTCGAGGGGCACACGTGGAACCAGATGCCGAAATATGTCTCCGTCACCGCACCGTGACAAGGACCCAGGGCGTACCGACCGCTGTCCGTCGGGCGTGGACGCAAGGCACCAGATGTCATCAATGAGTAGGTAGCTCGAACCACGTAAACAATGCCTCGGCCTCTTCCCGGGAACGAGCGCTGGCGGCCGCCTCTACCACCTCACGCGTGAGATGGGAGGCGAAGCCCTCGATAAAATCGTACATATAGCCGCGCAGAAAGGTCCCCTTTCGAAACCCGATCCGGGTCACGCTGGGCTCGAACAGGTGCCCGGCGTCGAGCGGCATGAGGTCCTGGTCGGTCCTGGGATCATAGGCCATGCCGGCAATGATCCCGACACCCAGACCGAGCTTCACATAGGTCTTGATGACGTCGGCATCCACCGCCGTCAGGACCACGCGCGGCGCGAGGCCATGTCTCTGGAACGCCTGGTCCAACTGCGAGCGGCCGGTGAACCCGAACACATAGGTGATGACCGGGTAGCGGGCCACCGCCTCCAGCGTGAGCGGCGTCTCCTCGGTAAGGGGATGCCCGTGTGGGACGAGGATGCTGCGGTTCCACCGGTAGCAGGGGAGCATCACGAGGTTGTCGAACAACTCCAGGGCCTCGGTCGCGATCGCGAAATCGACCTGGCGGGTCGCGGCGAGGTCGGAGATCTGCATCGGCGTGCCCTGGTGCATGTGCAGGGCGACCTCGGGATATTTCGCGATGAAGGCCTTGATGACGGGCGGCAGCGCATAGCGTGCCTGGGTGTGCGTCGTGGCGATGCTCAAGGTCCCGTGCCGGTGGTCTCTGAACTCCTCGGCGATGCGGCGGATGGTCGCCACGTCGGCCAGTATGCGGTCCGCCACTTCCAGGATGGCCTGACCCGCCGGTGTGATCTCGGTCAGATGTTTCCCACTGCGGGTGAACACCCGTAACCCGAGTTCCTGTTCCAGAAGCTTGATCTGCTTGCTGATCCCCGGTTGCGAGGTGTAGAGGACAGCGGCCGTGGCCGATAGGTTGAGGTCGTGGCACGCGATCTCCACGAGATAGCGCAGCTGTTGGAGTTTCATAGGCCCACCCTAGTGCACTCGGGCTATAAGCCTATAACAAAGTATGCTTTATGGATATAGGGACCTTGCGGTTAAAGTAGGGACAGGTACACCACCGACCACAAGGACCCAGATCGCTCATGGATTTCGCTTACACGCTCTCGGGGTTTATCGTCGGCTTCATCGTCGGGCTGACGGGGGTTGGCGGCGGTTCATTGATGACCCCGCTCTTGGTGCTCGTATTCGGTGTGAATCCGGCCATCGCGGTGGGGACCGATCTGCTCTACGCCGCCATCACGAAATGCGGCGGGATCCTCGTGCACCACAAACAGCGCACCATCGATTGGCGCGTCGTCCGGCTCATGGCTGCCGGCAGCCTGCCGGGCGCCGTGCTCACCTTGCTGGCGCTCAGACACTTCCAGAGAGAGGGCATCGACTACACGACCTTGATCACCTCGACGTTGGGAGTGGCGCTCATCCTCACCTCGCTGGTTCTGCTCTTCAAGCGCCAGCTCCTGGAGTTCAGTTACCGGGAGCCCTTCCAGGCCGTGCGCGCCGTGCACCGTCAGCTCAAGGGCCCGGCAACGGTGCTGGTGGGGTCGGTGATCGGGGTCTTGGTGACCCTGTCTTCGGTGGGCGCGGGCGCACTGGGTGCGGCCGCGCTGTTCTTCCTGTATCCGCGGCTGCCGGCCGTATCGATCGTAGGCAGCGACCTCGCCCACGCCGTGCCCTTGACCGCCGTGGCTGGTCTCGGCCACGCACACCTCGGCACCGTGGATTTCGTCCTCCTCGGGAGCCTCCTGCTCGGATCCCTGCCGGGGATCTATCTGGGCAGCCACCTCGGGGTCCGACTCCCGGACCAGATCGTCCGTCCCATCCTCGCCAGCATGCTGCTTTTCATCGGCATCCGCTTCGCGCTGTAGCATAGGCCCGACTACACCGGGCCAGAATGAATACAGCGCGTCAGATAGAGGTCTTGGCCGCGAGTTGCCCCTGCGGCCCAATCGGAAGGTCGAGGGTAAGCGCAGCTGAATGCGCCGTACCGGCCGGTTCGACACCGGCCGGTACGGCGGCCCGGCGCGGAACCCTAGCTAGCTGCCCACCCTTCCCTCGAACGGCGTCGGCTCGCGATGATGGCCGCCATCCGGTCCTTGAGCAACAACTTCTGCTTCTTCAGGTTCTCCAGCGATACGTCATCGAGCGGGAAGGTCCCCTCGTTGGCCTGATGGACCTGCTCTTTCAGACCGTGGTGCTTCTGGTAAAGACGCTTGAACTCCTCATCGCTGGAGAGGAGCTCTTGCACGATTTCGTCATCGGATTCAAACATCTCGCCCCCTTTCACTGTGTTGTGCCGATCCCCGGTGCCGACGCCCTCGCAACCACGACCGGCCGCCATCCCACGCCATCCGCGGTTTGAACCGTCACCGGCACCGGTGTTTGCCACGAAGCGATTCCACCTTTTCAACCCTAGTCCAGAACGGCGACGATCACAAGGCAGGTGCGACGCCGGAGCCGGAGCCGCGGGACACCGTCGCCGGCCCACGCTGGTCTAAAAAAGAAACCCGCATGACGCGGGTTTCTTTACATCGCGGAGGTGGCCTGGTCCTAAGCCGGCTGCAAGACGTAGCCCCGCAGCGAAAGGGCGAAGTCCTCCAAGGCCTTGATCCCCGTGCTCTCCGCCTGCCGACACCATTCCTGAAGCGCATGCAGGAGGCTCTCCTGGGTGGCCGCGCGTTCCTTCCACAACTGCTGCAACTCCTGCTTGAACCGATAGACCACCTGCAGCGCCTGGCTATGCTCCAGGGCCCCCTGCAGGCGGTTCCTGGCATGCTCATCCAGACGCGACTCCTCACGCGTGATCAAGCGTCGGGCGTGCTTCAGCATGCGCCGCGCCGTGCCCTCGGCCTTGCGCAGTTCCTCCTTGTGGACGCGGTGGACCACTTCGCGTGCATAACGCGCCATGACGTGCAGATGACTGGTGACGATCGCGGTCACCGTCTCGCAGTCGACCAGGGCTTTACCGGGCGCGTAGGCCGGCCGCGGCGCCAGCTTCTTGACCCGCGCCAGGCCCAATAACTCGAAGGTGCGGATATACATCCAGCCGACGTCGATCTCCCACCACTTGTTGGATAACCTGGCCGAGCTGGCAAAGGCGTGATGGTTGTTGTGCAGTTCCTCACCGCCGATCAGGATCCCCCACGGGCAGATGTTGGTCGAGGTGTCGTCGCACTCGAAGTTCCGATACCCCCAATAGTGGCCGAGGCCGTTGACCACGCCCGCGGCCCAGACCGGGATCCACAACATCTGGATCGCCCAGATGGTCAGGCCTATGGGACCGAACAGGACCAGCAGCACCACCAAGAGGCTGGTTATGCCCTTTTTGGTGTGCGCCGTGTACAGGTTGCGCTCGATCCAGTCATCGGGCGTCCCGAAGCCGTACTTGTCGAGGGTCTCCTGGTCGGCGGCCCCGACCCGGTACAGTTCGGTGCCTTCCAAGAGGACCTTCCGGATCCCGTAGATCATCGGGCTGTGGGGATCGTCGGGGGTCTCGACACAGGCGTGGTGCTTGCGATGCACGGCCACCCATTGGCGGGTGACCATCCCGGTGGTCAACCACAGCCAGAAACGGAAGAAGTGAGACACGGCCGGGTGCAGGTCGAGCGCGCGATGCGCCTGATGCCGGTGAAAAAACACGGTCACCGCAACAATGGTGATATGCGTCAGTATTAAGGTCAGCGCGACATACCCCCACGCCGATAATTCCAACAAACCCATGGACGTGATCCTCCGGAGCCGAGCGAAAGCAGGGTGCGAGACGGATCGCCATGTTAACCGACTATCCCGGCGAGATCCATGGGCGGACCGGGCGCAACACGCGCGCTCTCAGCACACGCCGGCCGAGTCGCATAGCCGGAGATGGCCATGGTCGTCGACAGTGGCTCGCCATCCACGCGCCAGGTAGGTGGTCGAGTCCGGGTCTCTGATGATGGCCGGGGCGGGAAGCCCTTGTCCCGCGGTGAGCGCGCCGCGCTCGAAGACCGGCACCAAAGCGGCGACCCCGTACATGGTGATCCAGCGCGTGGGGCTTGCGGGGCGTCCCGAGGGGGGCCGCGCCAGGCGCAGTCGGGCGGCCGGTCCGCGTAGCGCCACCCGGACGTTGACGAGCTCGACCGGGGTCCCGAGACGGTGCCCGTAACGCCGTTCGTGGGCTTGGTGAAAGGCGTCGAGTGCGCGCCCGACCGAGCCCTGCCAGACCAGGTTCAGGGTATGGGCCTGACCCCGGTAGCAGAGATCGAGACTCGGATACGCGCGAATGTAGCCCTTATCCTCTCCTGGGAGACCCATCCCCTCGCCGGCCATGGCCGCCAGGCCCCCTTCGGTCAAGGTACGCACAGCAACCCCGATCTCCCGTCGCCGGGCGGGGGTGAGGACACCCGAGAGCGTCCGCGATAACTGGCGGCCATTGGGTGCGGCGAGCATCCCGAGCGCCGAGAGGACCCCGGCGTCGCGGGGCACCAGGGTCTCCCGGATCCCCAGGGCACGCGCCAGATCGCAGACGTGCAACCCGCCGGCACCGCCGAAGCAGAAGAGCGGAAAGCGGCGCGGATCCAGTCCGCGATGGAGCGAGATCACCCGCAGGGCATTGGCCATGTGCTCGTTGGCGATGGCAACGATACCCAGGGCGACGTCCTCGATCACGGGTATCCCGAGTCGCGCCGCCAGCCGGCCGACGGCGGCGCGCGCCGCCGCGACATCCAAAGGCACCGAGCCCGCGAGCTTGCTGTCCGCCGGCAAGCGGCCGAGCACCAGGTTCGCGTCGGTCACGGCCGGCTCGCCCGCGCCGCGGCCATAGCACGCCGGGCCGGGGTCCGCCCCGGTCGAGGCCGGCCCGACGCGCAGGAGCCCGCCGGCATCGGCATACGCGATCGATCCACCTCCCGCCCCGATGCTGTGGATGTCCACCATCGGGACCGCCACGGGAAAGGGCCCCAGGCGCCCCTCGGAGGTCAGCACCACCTCCCCATCGATCAGCGCGACATCCGTGGACGTCCCGCCCATGTCGAGCGTGAGGAAGCGTTCGTGGCCGGCGCCTCGGGCCACCGCCCGAGCACCCATGACCCCCCCCGCCGGGCCGGAGAGCAGAAGATGTACCGCCCGCCGCGACGCGCTGGCGGCCGAGAGCGTCTCGCCGGCGCTCTGCATGACCGCGATACGCGTGGCCGGCAGCGCACCCGCGAGCCGTTCGAGGTAGCCGTGGATCTTCGGTCCGGTATAGGCGTTGAGCCAGGTGGCGATACCCCGCTCATACTCCCGGCGCTCCGGTAGCACCTCGGAGGAGCGGGATACGAACACCCCCGCGGGCAGGGCGGCCTCGATCGCGCGTTCCTGACTGGGATCGAGGTAAGAGAACAGGCAATCGATGGCCACCGCCTCGGCCCCAAGCGCACGCACCGCGGCCGCGAGCGCCGCCAAATCCTCTTCGGTGACGGGATCGAGGACGCGCCCATCGGCGCCGATGCGCCCTCCGGCCTCCAGGCACAGCTCCCGCGGCACGGGCGGTGCGCACGGGCTCGGGCAGAGATCATAGAGATCGCGCCGGGCCTGGCGCCCGATCGTCAGGAGATCGCGGAACCCGCGGTTGGTCACAAGACAGGTGCGCGCGCCCTTGCCTTCCAGGACCGCGTTCGTGGCTACTGTGGTCCCGTGGATGATGCAGAAACGCGCTTCCGACAGCCCCAACGCCTCGATGCCCGCCAGGATGGCGCGCTCCGGCGCGTCGGGCGTCGAGAGGACCTTATGAACCCGAAAGCCGTGCCCATCATAGGCCACGAAATCGGTGAAGGTCCCGCCGGCATCGATTCCGAGCACCAGGCTGATCGCGGTCTCCTCCCTATTCCCCCTTGCAGACCCGCCATAGCGAGTCCGTGAAATAGCGCCGTGCGTCATAGAGCCGCGCGACTATCGCGTAGCCGGTCTCCTCCGCCAGACGCTCGATGTCGGATTCCAGGTACTTGTAGGATAGCTCCGTCCGGATCGGTTCCCAGGGACCGAAGTAAAAACGCCGTCCGATCGCCTCGATGTAGGCGGACTGCTCGGCCCGGCTCACGAGATAGCTCGTGATCGATCCGCCGTGCACATCGAAGGTGCAATAGAAGCGGAAGCCATCGACGTCGAAATCACCGCCGAGATCGCGGTTGATGCGATGCAAGAGGTTCAGGTTGAAATCACGGGTCGCGCCCTCGGAATCGTCGTAGGCGCGCCGCATGACATCGAGGTCCTTGCGGAGATCGAATCCGATCAAGACCAGATCGCCGTCCTCGAGCGTGTTCCAGAGGCTCTTCAGGAACACCAGGGACTCGGCTCCGGTGAAATTCCCGAGGTTCGAGCCCAAGAACAGCACTACGGTCCGGGTATCCGCGCCGCGCGTGAGCCATCTGAGCCCCGACAAATAGTCCGCCGCGATGCCCTCGGCCTCGATACCCGGAAACGCCGTTTCCAGGCCGTCGAGGAGCGCCGAGAGCGCGGACTTGGAGATGTCGATAGGCACGTAGCGGAACGGCTGCGAGTGCTCGCGCAGCGCGCGCAGCAAGAGCCGCGTCTTGACACCGTTCCCGGGCCCGAGTTCCACCAGAAGCAAGGGTTCGCCCGATAGTATCTCGACTAAACGCGGGTGCTGGCGCTCGAAGATCTCCCGTTCACAGCCGGTGAGATAGTATTCGGGGAGCGCCATGATCCGTTCGAAGAGCCGCGATCCGATCTCGTCATAGAAATACTTCGAGGGGATATGCTTGGGGGCCGAGGACAGCCCCATGAGGACGTCGAGCGCAAAGGCCTCGGTGAGGCGCGACGCCTCGGTCGGCTCCTCGGACCTCAGGAGATCGTGGAGCATCGCTAAGAGCGCTCCGCCAGGCGGATCCCCGCGAACTGCCAGCGCTGGCCGGGGTAGAAAAAGTTCCGGTAGGTGGCCCGGATATGGCCTCGCGGCGTCGCGAACGACCCCCCGCGCAACACCATCTGGCCGCTCATGAACTTGCCGTTGTATTCCCCGAGGGCCCCCTCGGGCGCCTGGTAACCGGGATAGGGCAGATAGGCGCTCGCCGTCCACTCCCAGACATCGCCCAGCATCTGGGCGGGCGCATCATCACCGCCATCGCGCCCGGGATAGGCGGGTCGCAACCGGCCGTCTTCGAGGAGATGGGCGATGCCGGGATCGGCGTGGCTCGCGCGCGCCGCGCGCTCCCACTCGGCCTCCGTCGGCAAGCGCTTTCCAAGCCAGCGCGCGTAGGCATCCGCCTCGAAATAGCTGACATGGCAGACGGGCTCATCGAGTGGCAGCGCCTCGAGCCCGTTCAGGGTATACATCATCCATCGCTCCCCGATCCGCTCCCAGTACAGCGGCGCGAACCAGCCCTCGTGCCGCACCCGGTCCCAGCCGTCCGAGAGCCAATGCCGGTAGTCCCGATATCCCCCGTCCTCGATGAATGCCAGGTACTCGCGGTTCGACACCAGTCGGTCCCCTAGCTCGAATGACGGGACATGGAACGGATGCGCCGGGCGCTCGTTGTCGAACGAGAACCCCTCGCCCTCGAAGCCCATGCGCCCCATCCCGCCCTTGAAGCCCATGGGGCGCGCCTCGGCAACGGCGGCGTGGCCTATGGCGGCACCGGGCCGGTACGCCGGGCGCTCGGGGTTGGTGGCGAGGATGTGCTTCACGTCCATGAGGATCAATTCCTGGTGCTGCTGCTCGTGGTGGAGGCCGAGGATGATGCAGCGCTCGACCTCCGGCCACCGGCCCTGAGTCACGGTTTCGACGAGCCTGGCGATCCGTCGATCGATCTCCGCACGGTAGGCATAGACCTCGGATACCGTAGGTCGCGACAGACATCCACGGCGAGGTCGTTCCAGCCGCTCCGCGAAGGCCTCGTAGTACGAGTTGAACAGGAAGCCATAGGTGGTCCGATGAGGCGTGGATCCGGGGAGATGCGGCGCCAGGACGAACGCCTCGAAGAACCAGCTCGTGTGACCCAGGTGCCACTTGGGCGGGCTCACGTCCGGCATGGTCTGGACGACGTAGTCCTCGGTCTCCAGCGGCTCGCAAAGCGCACAAGTCGCTTGCCGAACAGCCCGATAGTTGCGAAGCACATCGGCTCTGTGCATAATCCCCTCCCCACGGCCGAACGTCGGGTCCAATGCCGGCTGTGGGGAGCTTAGCAGAGCCGGCCGCCCCTGGCCAACGTGTATTCATCGAAGGGAGGCGGGTGCCGGTTCCGGAGCGGCCGAGACCAGGCGCATGCCGGCGCCGGTAGGATCGCGGTAACCACGGCGCAGGGACCGAACGGAGATAGACTTTCCCAGCCCCGCTACCGGCGGCTCTATTACCTCGTGGCCCTCATGTCCAATGTGCTGGGCAAGGTCTCGGCCGTGGACCACCAGACGCTCGCCACCCGGCTCCACCGCCTCATCGAAAACCGCCATCCGATACGCCCGTCTGCGACGCCACGATGAATCGCATCGAGCGACCGATAAGGCGGGTCATCCACTCGCCGCCCAACGGATCCGACGTCAGGGCCGGCCACCGCGCTAGCAACCGCGCCAACTGCATCGATGCAAGTACTCTAGGCGATAGGTAATTTTTACCTATGTAGCGAGTCTAGCCACGCCAGTCAACGCCTCGGTGATTGCAACATCGCATTGATAAATGCGACAATCGCGCCCCGCGCCGGTGCTGGCACCGTTGTTGAGGTCATCCCGTTTGTCGGGCCAATGGCTCTGATAGTTACGCCAATGTTCAAACGGAGGACACCATGAACTGGGATCAAGTCCAAGGTAACTGGACGCGAGTCGAAGGCAAGGCCAAGCAGATGTGGGGTGATTTAACGGACGATGAGCTCGATACGATCGCCGGGAAGCGGGATGCATTGGTCGGGCGGCTGCATCAAGTATGGCTTCAGCAAGGAGAGAGCCCAAGAAGAGCTGGATCAAAAAACTCTGGCCCACGCTGGCTAGCCGGCAAATCCTGGGCGACCGAGCCCGTCCGGTTGAGCAGATCACTCGTCCGCTGTTAATACAGATACCAGAACTGGGATCTCCATTGAGGTGATTACCCGCACGGCGCAGGCTACCTCTACGGGAAGCGACTCGGGGTCGACGCGCGGAGGCGCGGCATCCCGGAAGGCCGGCGTTGCTTAGCTCTGCTATGGCTCCGCCCATCCCGATCATATTCAATGACGCCGCGGGATCGGATACGAGCGTGGAGGTGCGGGCGCGCATCGCGGAAGCGTTCCACGATCTCGGGGCCGAGGCGCATTTCCTGATTGCGAAGAGCGGGGAGGAGATTGTGGATCTGGCACGCCGTGCGGGTGACGGGGATGCCGGCCCAGTGGTCGCCGCAGGTGGGGATGGGACGATCAACACCGTGGCGTCCGTCCTTATCGAGACCGATCGCACGCTCGGGGTGCTGCCGCTCGGGACCCTCAATCACTTCGCCAAGGATCTCAATATTCCCCTCACCCTGGGCGAATCCGTGCGCACGATCCTCGGGGGTACGGTGGCGCAAGTGGACGTCGGGGAGGTCAACGGCCGATTCTTTCTCAACAATTCGGGTCTCGGACTCTATCCGATGATCGTACGCCGTCGCGAGAGGCTGCAAGATCGCCTGGGCCACGGCAAGTGGCCGGCGTTCCTGTGGGCGGCGCTCTCCGTGCTGCGCCGCTACCCCTTCCTCGTGGTCCGCGTGAACGCGGACGACCACGAATCGGTGCGGCGCACTCCGTTCCTCTTCATCGGCAACAACGAATACGAGCTCGCGGGTTTCGAGATCGGCACCCGCAAACGCCTCGATGCAGGACGGCTATGTCTCTACATGGCGCGCCGCACCGGGCGCCTTGGGCTCCTGCGCTTCGCCATGCGCGCCCTGGCCGGCAGGTTGCAAAACGAGAAGGATTTCGATGCGCTCTGTACCGAAGAGGTCTACATCGAGACGAGACGCACGCGCATGCACGTCGCGATCGACGGTGAGGTCACCGTGATGCCCACCCCACTCCACTACCGGGTTCGCCCCGGAGCGCTCCGGGTGCTCGTGCCCGCTGCGGAAACGGCGGAGCAGTGAACGCTCTTAGACTGATCGCGGTTCCTTCCGATCGCCGCTTAGAGTAATCGTTCTGATTTCGTCGTCGCGTGCGCACCGTCGTTCATCTCTCCGATCTGCATTTCGGGCAAATCGATGAGGCGATCCTCGCCCCGCTCATCGCCATGATCGATGGGATCGGGCCGGATCTTGTGGCAGTCTCGGGCGATCTGACCCAGCGCGCGCAGAGCTCGCAGTTCGAACAGGCGCGGGCATTGCTGGAAGCGCTCCGAGCGCCGCGGATCGTCGTGCCGGGTAACCACGACGTGCCGATGCGCAATCTCTTCGCGCGCTTTTTCCGCCCGCTCGCCAAGTATCGCCACTACATCACGGAGGACCTCGCGCCGTTTTATCGTGACGAGGAGATCATGGTAGTCGGCATCAACACCGCGCGCTCACTTACGATCAAGGGTGGGCGCATCAACGAAACGCAGATTGAAATGCTGCGCGAACGGCTAAGCGATGGGGGAGGGGAGATGGTCAGGATCCTGGTCACGCACCACCCTTTTCACGTGCCCGAAGGCGGAGACGAGGATGATCTGGTTCGCTGTCCGCCAGAGGCCAAGGCCAAGCTCGGCCAATGCCGACTCGACGTCCTGCTGGCGGGCCATCTGCATCGCGGCCATACCGGGCCACTCGCCGAGCGTTTTAGGATCGGCGGCTACAGCGCGCTTGCGGTCAGCGCGGGCACCGCGATCTCGACGCGCGTGCGCGGGGAGCCCAACTCCTTCAATGTGCTGCGCATCGAGCAGCCGCACATCCATGTCAGCCGCCACTCCTGGGAGCCCGATTGCACGGGGTTCGTCGCGGCAAGCTCCGAACGGTTTACGCGCACGCCGACCGGCTGGGCGCGGGCGGTCGGCTCGCAGGTGCACGATGCTCAGTCTATATAGCATCGATACGGCGCTCCTGTCATTTGCCGCGGCTCATCGCTCCGAGCTGCTCGATCAGTTGTTTCGTGGAATTACCTGGCTCGGCTCACTCTACGTTCTTATCCCGGCGGGAATCGCTTTGGCGAGCCTGCTGGCCCATCGTCGGAATCGATTCGAGGCCCTGCTCTTGGGGATGGGCCTCGGCGGGGCCGCGCTCATGGCCTACACCATTAAGCGGATTCTAATGAGGCCTCGGCCCGCGCTTTACCCGCTCTTGATCGAGCTACCCGTCTCGGATTCGTTCCCGAGCGCGCATGTCGCTCACGCGACGGCGTTTTTCCTGTGCCTGGTCCTTATCGTGCGCCGCCAAGCCCCCGAGTGGACAGGGTGGGTCGCCTTCGGGACACTGGTGGTGGTGGCCTGCGTGGCCGCCTCTCGGATCTACCTGCAGGTGCACTTTCCATCGGATACGCTGGGCGGGATGGTCTTAGGGGTGTTGTGGGTGAGTGTGGTCTATAAGCTCATGCTTCGGAGGGAGCGGCAAGCATAGCGGTCTACGAGCCGGTTCCGTAGGCCCCCTGCTTCTAGCCATTCTTGGGCGTCGGGAATGATCCCGAAACCGCGAAGCGTCACCCCACCGACGCGAACGACAGCGCGCTGTCCTTCTCCGGCACGCCGACGCGGGCGACGCGCACGGCGCAGAACTTGAACTCGGGGATCTTGCCGTAGGGGTCGAGGGCCTCGGTGGTCAGGAGGTTGGCGGCGGCCTCGTGGTAGCAGAAC
This sequence comes from Gammaproteobacteria bacterium, assembly GCA_050740695.1. Classification (GTDB taxonomy): domain Bacteria; phylum Pseudomonadota; class Gammaproteobacteria; order JACCXJ01; family JACCXJ01; genus JACCXJ01. The sequence continues at coordinate 63,279 of JBOIDR010000008.1, forward strand.
GCCATGAACACCGAATTGCGCTGCATGCCGGTATCGGATCGAGCGCGTCCCTCGATGCTTCCGCGCCGGGAATCGATTCTGATCATATCCCCAGGCAGGGCGCCGATCTGGTTCAAGTCCTCGGGGTGGATGCTGATGACGGGCTCGGGCTCCAGGGCGTCGAGCACGGTCGCGCGTCGAGTCATGCTCCCGGTGTGCCAGTGCTCGAGATGGCGACCGGTGATGAACGCGAAGGGATAGTGCTCGTCGGGCCACTCGTTGGCCTCGATGTAATCCGCCGGGACGAAACGGCCGCGGCCATCCTCGGTCGGGAAGCCGTCGGTGAAGATCACGGGCTCTCCCGGATCGCCCTCCTCGATAAGCGGATAGGTGAGGGAGTCTACCCGCGTGAGCCGCTCCCACGTCATGCCGGCCATGGTGGGCACGGCCTTGCGGATCTCCTCGAAGACCTCCTCGGGGCCCTCGTAGTTCCAGTCGAGCCCGATGCGGCGCGCGATCTCCTGGATGATCCAGAGGTCCTGGCGCGCATCGCCCGGAGGATCGATGGCCTGGCGGCCGAGCTGCACGCGTCGGTCGGTATTGGTGAAAGTCCCGGTCTTCTCCGGGAAGGCCGAGGCCGGGAGGATCACGTCCGCAAATCCCGCGGTCTCGGTGAAGAAGATGTCCTGCACGACCAGGTGATCCAGTAATGCCAGCGCCTCGCGGGCGTGGTTGAGATTGGGATCGGACATCGCCGGGTTCTCGCCCATGATGTACATGCCCTTGATCTCCCCGTGGTGGATGGCGCTCATGATCTCGACCACCGTGAGCCCCGGATAGGGGTCTAGGCGCGTACCCCAGAGCTGCTCGAAATACTGGCGGGCCTTGCGGCTCTTCACCGGCTGGTAGTCGGGATAGACCATGGGGATGAGGCCGACATCGGAGGCCCCCTGCACGTTGTTTTGGCCCCGCAAGGGATGTAGCCCGGTGCCCGGCCGACCGATCTGACCGGTGAGCAAGGCGAGCGAGATGAGACACCGGGCGTTGTCGGTGCCGTGGATGTGCTGGGAGATCCCCATGCCCCAGAAGATGATGGAGGCCTTGGCGCTCGCATACAAGCGTGCGATCTCTTTGATCAGCTCGGCCGGGACGTCGCAGAGCGGCGCTACCCGCTCGGGGCTATAGCCCTTGACCGTCTCGGCCACCGCCTCGAATCCTTCGGTATGCTTAACGATGTACTCCACGTTGTGGAGCCCCTCGGCGATGATGGTGTGCATCATGGCGTTGAGTAGCAGCACGTCGGTGTCGTTCCGGAACTGGACAAAGTAGCGGGCATGGCGCGCCAGATCGGAGCGGTAGGGGTCCATCACAATGAGCGTCTTGCCCGACTTGGCGGCGTTCTTCATAAAGGTCGCGGCGACCGGGTGGTTGATCGTGGGACGCGCCCCGATGATGACGATAACCTCGGCATCCGCGACATCGGCGACCGGGTTCGAGACCGCGCCCGAGCCCAAGGTCTGGAGCAGGGCGGCCACCGAGGAGGCGTGGCAGAGGCGCGTGCAGTGGTCAACGTTGTTGGTGCGGAATCCCGTCCGCACCAGCTTTTGGAACAGATAGGCCTCCTCGTTGCTGCCCTTGGCCGAGCCGAAACCGGCGAGCGCGTTCGGCCCCTTCTTGTCGCGGATCCGCTTCAAGCCCTACGCGGCGAGATCCAGCGCCTCTTCCCAGCTCGCCTCGCGGAAATAGGTCGCGAGGTAGGTCGGGGACAGGAGCCTTGGGGTCTTCGGAACACCGGGTCTGCGGACGAGCGGTTTGCGCAGGCGATCCGGATGGTGGACGTAATCGAAGCCGTAGCGCCCCTTGACGCACAGCCGGCTATGGTTGGCCGGCCCGTCGCGACCGTCCACATAGAGGATCCTG